>NZ_JAYGIL010000031.1:0-74630 GCF_034931025.1 Arcicella gelida
TGTTCTGCCATATTAAGATTCTCTGCTTTGTAAACAAGCTGTAAATCCTTTACAAATTCTCTTAAATGCTTATCATAGACAAAGCGGGTAGAGTAACGGATTTGGTGAACTACACAAAGCTGTATTTGCGTTTTAGGGAATACCGCTTCAATGGCTTGTGGAAAACCTTTGAGTCCGTCAACACAACTAATTAAAATATCCTCAACTCCTCTTGCTTTAAAGTCAGTTAATACTGATAGCCAGAACTTAGCACCCTCTGTTTCAGCTAAATATATTCCTAATACTTCTTTTTTACCGTCTAAACCCAAGCCTATTACACTATACATGGCTCTGGAACTTACCTTCCCATCAACACGAACTTTGTAAAACATCGCATCCATCCAGACTACTGCATAAACCCTTGAAAGAGGTCTGGATTGCCATTCTTGAAGCCGTGGAATTACTCTATCAGTAATGTTTGAGAGTTCTCCCACTGAAAGATGATAGCCATAAAGTTCTTCCAACTGCTCATTAATGGATGAATAACTCATTCCATGTGAGTACATAGAGATAATCTGACGCTCTAAAGTATCTGTTAACACTAACTGACGTTTAGCGACTACTTGAGGGTTAAAACTACCGTCTCGGTCACGTGGAGTCTCTAATTCAAAGCTACCTCCATTACTCTTAATAGTCTTCTTTGATAAACCATTTTTGCGATTTTTAATTCCCTCAGCCTTGTTAGCATTGAGGTGATTATCCAATTCTCCTTGTAAAGCACTTTCTAAAAAATGCTTCAACATCGGAGCAAAAATACCATTCTCTCCAGTGAGAGGTTTGCCAGAATAAAGACCTTTTATCGCTTCTTGCTTAAAAGTCTCAAAATCAAAATTGTCAGGAGTATCCATAATAAAGTGTGTCTGAGTAAAAGTAAAAAAATAAACTTAATTTTAAACTGACACAGTTGGATGAACAGACTCTTAAAAAGATAGAAAATCCTATCTCGGAGATAAGACAACCTATCAGAAACAAGGAAAATCCCATCTCGAAGACGGAACAAGCTATCAAAAAGATGGGGAAACCTATCTCGGAGACAGGACAAGCTATCAAAATGATGCGACAATCCATTTCAGAGACAGGATAACTTATCAAAAAGATGGAAAATCCTATCTCTGAGATAGGATTTATTTGGTTTTAGATTCAATAGTGAATTGAATGCCAAATAATATTCTGAATTTACTTTAACAGCCCGCTTTAACGCTGCCCTAAAGCTTTCGTGGATTCAAATAACGCAAATGCTCTATTTTTCCAAAGTCTTTATCATTGTCAGATAACAAGATTAAGTCATTCACCATTGCAGTAGCGGCAATTACAGCATCAGGTAATCTTATTTTCTTTCTCCTTCTCATTTCAGCTGTATTGATGATTATATCTTCCGTTAAGCTAAACTCTTTTGATATTCTGATAAACTCATTTACTAAGCTCATAGTTTTGGGGTCAGTATTCCAACTCAATAACTCAATACGAGTAATAACGGAAATTTGGCATCCAAAACTATTGAAAATACTATCTACCAATTCATTCCCTTTTTCAGATAGCTCATCTTGAGTATATAAGGTAAAAATATTGGTGTCTATTAAATATCCCTTTGCCATTCGTTGCGGAGGTCTTGAATCTCTTTGTTATTTTGGTCTTTTTTTGCTTGGCTTAAATCTTTCAAGGCACCTCGAAAAAGTAAAGACACTTTTTCAGTTTTGGGAACTTCTTCTTCAACTTGCAATACTGTAATTAATACCTTGGCATTACGGGGCGGTTGGACTCCTTCATTAAAAATGACGTGTCCATTATGTATTGTTCCTTCGAATGTTTGTAACATAATTTTGACATTTAAACCTTAATTATCAGCAACTTCTCATTACAAAGCTATCATATTCTGGCACAAAAAATAAATTCCTCTCAACTATTTAAAGAATTTACAAATTGATATTTCCAAGTTGATAAAATGAAACAGCTTGGGAGATTGCTAATGTTGATAGTTTCATTTGAAAGATACAACAATTAAGAAAGTATTTTAAGTAGTTTTATGGTACTTCCTAAACAAAAGCAAAACGAGTATAGTAATACTAAATCCATTTTATTTTGTAATTTTATTATACATAAATTTCAAGAAAATGAAAACTTCAAAACCACAAACAGAGCAAAAGAGCCATAAAGTACCAAAGAAGAAAAAAAGCTTATGGGAACTTGCAAATGAATCAACTGTTCCAGAAGGATGGAGCGGTTTAATAAATATTTTAGCTCCTTATGAGCTACCGAAAAAAGACAAAAAAAAATGAATTATCTGCTGGATACAAACATATTTATTATTTTGCTGCTGGGTCAGAATGAAAAACTAAGTAAGAAACAGCAATCAATTTTGAAGGAATCAAATAATACGTTTTTTTTGTCAGAAGCGTCCTTATATGAAATTGCCATAAAAGTAAGGTTAGATAAAGCTAACTTTTCAGCAATAAATATGAATGTAATTAATGAACAAAGGAAAAATTTAAAAATAAAGCTTATACCTTCAAAAGAAGAGTTTTATTATAATATACCAAATGTTCCCAAAGTTTATATTTCAAAATCAAAACCACATGGTGACCCTTTTGATTTACTGATTATTTCACAAGCATTACTTGAAAATATCCCCATACTCTCCACAGATGATTTTTTCCCCAGCTATGAAGGCTTAAATGTTATTTCATAAGCATAAGAAAGTATTTTAAGTAGTTTTATGGTACTTCCTAAACAAAAGCAAAGACATTATAGCCGTTACAACGATTAAAATTAGTACGCCAATAACAGAGCTTGCACTCTTAAAAATACCTCCTACCAAACTACAAATAAGCGATTCTATAAAGAAAATGACTCCTGTATAAATCCACCAAATATTGTAAGTTGGTAGCTCTTCAATAGTTACTTCCATTTTGAAATTATCAGGAAAGAAAAGGCTTTGCCATTTGGGAAAGTCCCACAACAACAAGCCCAAAGAAGCAAAAAGTAAAAGGAAAGTAATGTACACCGTCCCTTGAAATTGTAAGGAAAAAGTAATCAAAAATATATTGGTAATAATACCCAAGAAAATGAGATTTCCGATAGTAGCAAAACGTTGAGTCATCAACAAAAATGCCGCCATTAATTGCATCAAGCCTAAAAACTGCCAATAAATACCTGTTTGATAAAGTGCTTCAAAGAAGAATCCGATAGGATTTGAGGTAGCAATAGAAGTAAAGCGATTACCCATTAATTTCGTTAAGCCAGAAGGGACAAAGGCAAAGCCAATTAAATACCGCATCCAGATTACAAAAAAAGAAAGGTATTGGTTACGTCGTACAGCAAGATAAAATTTGAATAAAGTATCCATAAGGTTCAAGGATGTTCTAATTGATTTTTCCAAATTAGTTGAAATAAGACAACCTTGAAACCTATTTGTTATGTGCGGTTGAGTATGAGGTTTGATAAGCTTGTAAAATATAATCCTTGAGGCACGAATCATATTTTTAAAAAATTAGCGAAATTGGAATATATTAGAACAAAGAATCTATACTTTCTAAAAATGGAACATAAACCCTTCACACAAAGTAACCTTTTACTGAATGATGTTCTGACTATTTTACAAGCAGCCAGACAAAAAGCCTATACGGCTGTTAATAACGCCATGGTGCAAGCTTATTGGCATATAGGAAAAAGAATTGTGGAAGAAGAACAGAGCGGAGAAAAAAGAGCTGTATATGGAGAAGGACTTATCAAACAACTTTCAAAAGATTTGAGTAAGGAGTTTGGAAAAGGTTTTTCGGTAGCAAATCTTGAAAACTTTAGAAAATTTTATCTTACTCTTTCGGATATACAAAATTCCTACGCAGTGCGTAGGGAATTAACTTGGACACATTATCGCTTAATAATGCGAGTAGAAAATCCAGAAGCAAGAAACTATTATTTACGAGAATGTGCCAACCAAAATTGGAGTACTCGTACTTTAGAGAGTAACATCAATACATTTTACTACCAACGTTTGCGGTCTTCACAACAAAAACACATTCAACAACCAACCGAAAAAACAGAAGTAAATGATTTTATTAAAGACCCTTATGTTTTTGAGTTTCTGAATATACCAGAACCAATTACATCTTCTGAAAGAGATATTGAAAGTGCCTTGCTTGAAAACTTGCAGGCATTTTTATTGGAATTAGGTAAAGGTTTCTCGTTTGTAGGAAGACAGTTTAGAATCTCTGCTGAAACAAGCCATTTTTATATTGACCTTGTTTTTTATAATTACTTGCTCAAATGTTTTGTATTGTTTGACCTTAAAACTACTAAACTAAGCCACCAAGATACTGGACAAATGGATATGTATATCCGTATGTTTGATGACCTCAAAAAACAGGATAATGATAATCCAACGATTGGAATAATACTCTGTACTGAAAAAGATGAAACTGTAGTAAAGTACAGTATTTTAAATGACCATAAACAACTTTTTGCCACTAAGTACATGCCTTATTTACCTACGGAAGAGGAACTAATCGCTGAAATCGCTCGTGAAAAACGATTGATTCAAGAAAGAAATGAGAGGTAATCAATTGTATAGCTTTGTCAACTTTCAAAATGTTGACAAAGCTATACTTATTCCTCACTCCGCATTCCAAACTCAAAACTCAAAATCAGTGTGCTTCTAACCAATTTAAACCAACGCCCATGCCTGTTTCCATTTTAACGGGGAAAGGAATGGCATTGACCATCAGTTCATTTACTTTGGTTTTCATCAACTCTAATTCTGATTTATGTACATCAAAAACTAATTCGTCATGCACGGTAAGAATGATACGAGATTGAAGTTTTTCTTGCTTGATAAAATCATTTACTTTAATCATCGCCACCTTAATCATATCCGCCGCCGAACCTTGAATCGGGGCATTTACTGCGTTGCGTTCGGCAAAACCACGTTCTACCATATTGTTTGAATTGATGTCACGCAAGTAACGTCTTCTTCCCAAAATGGTTTCTACATAACCTTTGTCACGAGCATCAATCACGGCAGTATCCATGTAGCGTTTAATGGCTGGAAATTCTCTCCAATAACTATCAATAATTTCTTTCGCCTCCGTTCTTGAAATAGCAATTTGCTGTGCCAAACCAAAAGCCGAAACGCCATAAATAATTCCAAAATTGACCGTTTTGGCTTTCCTACGCATATCAGAAGTCACTTCGTCCAAACTTACATTAAATACTTTTGCGGCAGTAGTAGCGTGAATATCTCTTCCTTGATTGAAGGCTTCAATCATAGATTCGTCTTTGGCAACAGCCGCCATAATACGCAATTCTATTTGCGAATAATCGGCTGAAAGAATCAAGAAATCATCATTTTTAGGGATGAACGCCTTTCTAATTTCTCGTCCACGAGCGGTACGAATCGGAATATTTTGTAAGTTAGGATTGGTACTCGACAAGCGACCAGTAGCCGTAACTGCCTGATTGAATGAAGTATGTACTCTACCCGTTCTTGGCGAAATCATCAAAGGCAAAGCATCTACATAAGTAGATTTAAGTTTTTGCAATTCTCTAAAATCCAGAATTTTACGAGCGATTTCATGCTCAGATTCTAATTTAGACAATACTTCTTCGCCCGTCATGTATTGACCCGTTTTTGTCTTTTTCGCTTTAGGATCAAGCTTTAATTTATCGAATAAAATTTCACCTAATTGCTTCGGCGAACCAATGTTAAATTCTTGTCCAGCTAATTCAAAAACTTTGGTTTGTACTTCCAACATATCTTTTTCCAAAGTCTTCGACATATCTTTCAAGAAATCAATATCCAGCCTTACGCCTTCCATTTCAATATCAGAAAGTACTTGCGTCAAAGGCATTTCTACTTCTTCCAACAACTTCACCGCACTTGGATTTTGTGCTAAAAGTGGATGCAATTTACCTTTCAATTGTAAAGTAATGTCGGCATCTTCAGCAGCGTACTCTTTGATTTTTTCAAATTCCACGTCACGCATATTGCCTTGCTTCGCTCCTTTTTTACCGATTAATTCATCAATCGACACTGGAGTATAATGCAAGAAATCCTCCGCCAAAATATCCATTCCATGACGCTTCTCTGGCTCAATGATATAATGTGCCAACATCGTATCATAAGTTTTGCCTTTTACTTCAACGCCATATTGGGCAAGTACCATTAAATCATACTTAATATTTTGAGCGATTTTAGTAATTTTTTCATTGGTAAAAATCGGCTTAAATTCATCTACAATCGCTTGGGCTTCTTCACGGTTGGCAGGAGTTGGCACATAATAAGCTTCGCCCGCACGATAAGCAAAAGATAAACCTACCAAGTCGGCTTCAACAGCATCAACGTTGGTGGTTTCCGTATCGAAACAAATTTCATCTTGCAAACTCAAGAAATGAATCAAAGACTGACGCAATTCTGGCGTATCAATCAAATGATATTGGTGAACGGTAGTATCAATCGTAGCTTTCGGATTACTTTCGGAAGGCGTATCTGTTTCATCAAAAAGTTCTAATTTCTTTTCTTCAACAATACTTCCAAACAAATCAAACTGACCAGACGAAGCCTTCGCTTTTGCAGCCGCAGTCACTTTTTTAGCTTCTGGAAAAGCTGAAGGTTGTTCTACGACGGCTTCTTCGCCCAATAATCTACGACGCAAAGTCCTAAATTCTAATTCATCCAAAAGCGGAGAAAGTAATTCTTTGTTTACTTCACAAACTTTTAAATCTTCCTCATCGAAAGTAACAGGTACTTCGCAGTGAATCGTCGCTAATTCTTTTGACAATAGACCCTGTTGAGCAAAATTTCTGACGTTTTCTTGTTGTTTGCCTTTTAGTTTATCGACGTTGGCAATTAGGTTTTCTAAAGAACCATACTCTTGAATCAACTTTTGGGCCGTCTTCTCCCCTATCCCCGGAATTCCCGGAATATTATCGGCAGAGTCGCCCATTAAACCCAAAGTATCTACTACTTGCGAAACATCTTGGATTCCCCAACGTTCACAGATTTCTTTAACGCCTAAAATCTCAACGCCTTTACCCATGAAAGCAGGTTTGTACATAAAAATTCGTTCTTCTACGAGCTGACCGTAATCTTTATCTGGCGTCATCATATAAATTTCCATATCCTCATGTTCACGAGCGGCACGTTTGGCGATAGTACCAATAACGTCATCCGCCTCGTAGCCTTCCATGATTAACATCGGAATATTCATGGCAGTACAAAGACGCTTGATGTATGGAATAGCAATCGTAATATCTTCTGGTTGAGCCTGACGTTGAGCCTTGTAGGCCTCAAACTGAATATGTCTAAACGTTGGAGTTGGCGTATCAAAAGCCACGCCAAGATGCGTAGGTTTTTCTTTAGTAAGCACCTCCAACAAAGTATTCGTAAAGCCAAATACCGCACTGGTATTCAAACCCTTAGAAGTAATACGAGGAGTTTTTTGGAAAGCAAAATGTGCTCGATAAATCAATGCCATTGCATCGAGAAGAAATAGTTTTTTCATCTAATTGTAACGAAGAGTATATGCCTTGAAAGACAAGATTTCCTCAAAAATACCAAAATCTATTGGTTCTGTTTCACGAAGATTGAAAAGATGGTTAATATTGTGTAAATAAATGAAAAGAAGATGTTACGAAAAGTAAGAATACAGAACTTCAAGAGCCTTAAAGATGTGACGCTCGAACTCCAAAAAGTAAACCTCCTGATTGGTCCAAACAATTCGGGGAAGAGTAATTTTTTGAAGGGGTTGGAGTTTGTGAGCTATGATTTTGAAAAAATGAACGAATCTGATATTTTAAGATTAAAATATAAAGGTATTGACTTTAATGAAATAGATATTCATGTTGTTGCTGACAAGTTTGATTACGTAGGAATTTTTCCTGAAAACCCTTACATCAATTTTTATGCTACAACTAAAAATCTATCCAAGAGCAAAGTTTGGCATTCCAAAACAGTCGATTTTCAATCTAATTTTCCAAATGAAAATCATGAAGATAATATGCTCAATAAATTTAATATAGAGTTAACGACAATCATTTATAAGCCAGACCCAAACACTTTCACAAAACCAGCATCATTAGAATCTGCTAACACTTTATTACCTGATTGCTCAAACTTAGTTCCTTTCTTATTTAATTTAAGTCAAAACCATAAAAAATTATTCAAAAATTTAGAAGATAATTTAGCTAAATGTGTTGGAGATTTAGTTTCAATTGGCACACCAGCAGATGGGAATAAGTTAAAGTTAAAGTTTTTTGACAAAGATGATAATGATTACTGGGCAGATGAAGTATCAGAAGGTGTTTTATACTTTCTTGCTGTACTCTGTATCATTCACCAACCAAATCCACCCATATTATTACTATTAGAAGAACCAGAAAAAGGGATTCATCCACGAAGAATTCATGAAATTATGAAATTTATTTTTCAATTAGTGGAAGATAAAGATATTCAAGTAATCATGACGAGTCATAATGAACACGTTTTAGAAGAATTTACTACGATGCCGGAATCAGTTTTTATTTTTGATAAAGACGATGAAGGAGCAACTTTCGTTAAAAATCTTCAAAAAGATATCATTGAACCTGGTATTATAAAAGCAAAAGAATTTGGTATCGAACCGATTGATTATACTGATAACATTGGGGAAAATTGGTTTATGGGCTTAATGGGAGGTGTACCAGCATGAAAGAAAAACTAACCTACACCTTACTTGGCGAAGGATACGCTGAGTATGCTTTTTTAGAAATCTACTTACGAAGAGTCTTTGAAAAAGAAAAACCAAACATTCAATTGGTTTCGAGCAGACAAATGAAACCAAGTGGAGGAAAATCCAGTTCCTCTGTTATTTTATCGAAGATTAAAGACCATTACATTACTTCATTTGTCAATAAAAATGACGTAAAACTTTTTATTGCTGGGATTGATTTGGATGATTCTGATTTTGAAGATGGTATGCCTAAATATCATGCAAGGATCGAAGAAATGAAAAGCAAGTTGGGTAATCTTTACAGTAAGTTTGAAAGTAAAACAATTTTATTTGTCCCAATCCAAGCTATAGATTACTGGGTTTTATATCAAGATAAAATCGAAGGAAAAATAGCAAACAGCTCTTTAGAAGCAAAAAGTAAAGATGAAATCAAGAAAAAACTTTACGGGACAAGTAACGCAAATCAGATTAAAATTGAAAAAGTCGCAACTGAAGTAGCTCAGAAAGCCGACTTTGAAGAATTAGCCAAACAATCAAAAAGCTTCACACTTTTCCACAAGCAAGTAAAATCATTCATAGATAATCTATAACACAAAAAACGGCTATTCTCATCTCTGAAAATAACCGTTTTTTCTTTTTACGTTACCTCAATACTCGTCTTTCAACATCTTTACAAACTCATCTTCATAAGCTTTTAGGGCTTTTAATAATGCTTGTAATTCTTTGTGATCCGACGAGCCTTTTTTGGCATTGTAAAGTTTGTCTGCTCGTTCCGAGGCTTTTTCGTATTCAGCTTCGTTTTTAATCTTAATCATTTGATTTATCGGTAATTGTTATTGAGTTTTCTCTTCCCAAATTTTACACAAATTTATAATAGTTTCCGTAGCTTTTTCCATGTCTTGTACTGAAACCCATTCGTGTTTTCCGTGAAATGCGTGTTCGCCCGCAAAGATATTCGGACAAGGCAAACCCATGAATGACAGCCTCGAACCATCTGTTCCTCCTCTGATACTCATTTGTTTTCCTGCAATTCCGCTTCTTTCAATCGCTTCCAAAGCATAAGCTGTTACTTCTGGATAATTATCCAATACTTCTTTCATGTTTCGGTATTGTTCAAATACTTCAAATTTAGCTTTTGAATTCGGATAATTCAATAATACTTCTTCCATAATTGTCTTCAAAACAGCTTCATGTTCATGCAATTTTTCTACCGAAAAATCACGAATAATAAATTCAATTGTAGCCGTCTCTACCATGCCCGAAATACCAACGGGATGAATAAATCCTTCTTTTCCCTCTGTTGTTTCTGGCGAAAGTGTTTCTTTCGGAAGATTTGCCACAATTTCTGCTGCAATTTTCAAAGCACTTTCCATTTTTCCTTTGGCAAAACCAGGGTGTTGACTCACTCCATGAATGGTAATTTTTACGCCATCTGCTGAGAAAGTCTCATCTTCTAATGAACCCAAAGTTTCGCCATCAATCGTATAACCAAAATCTGCTCCTAATTTTTCTAAATCCACCGCTGCTGTTCCTCTTCCAATTTCTTCGTCGGGAGTGAAAAGTATTTTGATTGTTCCATGCTTTATTTCAGGATTATTGACTAAATGAAAAGCCGCATCCATAATTTCAGCAACACCAGCTTTATTATCGGCACCCAACAAAGTAGTACCACTTGCCGTTATAATATCGTTACCAAATTGATGTGCTAAATCGGGATGGTCGGCAAATCGAATAATTTGTGAATTATCATCTGGTAAAACAATATCTTGTCCTTGATAATTTTGGTGAATGATTGATTTAACCCCTTCTCCAGAACAATCAGGCGAAGTATCCACATGCGAACAGAAACAAATGACAGGTACAGCTTTTTCAGAATTATTTGGAATGGTGGCATATACATAACCAAATTCATCCAAATGGGCATCTTGTACACCCATTTCAACAAGTTCCTGAACTAAAAGCTTGCTCAAATCCTTTTGCTTTAAGGTTGATGGTTGTGTAGCAGAATTTGAATCTGATTGTGTATCAATTTGAACATATTTCAAGAAGCGTTCGGTCGAAGTATTTTTATAATTCTTTAGCATTTATTCAATGATTAAATCTGTGTTTAATAAAACAGGTAATTTATTCACAAAGGTAACAAAGGTTTAAAATTTCGTGATTAACTTGCACCAAGATAATTGAAGAATATAAGGTTCTTATTTAAAAATAGAACTTTTTCAACAACTATCTAAATTTTGCAAAGAAAAACCCACTAAAACATTAGAAAGAGGATTTTTCATTTAATTTCGTATCAACAAAATAAAAACATATTTTTTCAAGATAAAGCCCAATAAAATATAGGTTATGTCAGAATTTGCAGAACTCTCGTTAGGTGACAAAAAGTATCAATTTCCTGTAATCACAGGAAGTGAAGATGAAAAAGCAATTGATATTGCCAAACTCCGTGATGAAACAGGTCATATCACCATTGATTCTGGTTATAAAAACACTGGAGCTACTAAAAGTGCGATTACGTTTTTGGACGGTGAGCTAGGGATTCTTCGTTATAGAGGTTATTCAATCGAAGAATTAGCTGAAAAAGCTACTTTCTTGGAAGTTGCTTATTTATTAATCTACGGCGAACTTCCAACTACTGAACAATACGCAGCATTTGAGCACGAAATCAAAATGCACACCATCGTTAACGAGGATATGCGTAAAATTTTTGAAGGCTTCCCTGTAAATGCACACCCAATGGGCGTGCTTTCTGCAATGGTTTGTGCGATGTCTGCCTTCTACACTGGCGATAAAGCAGGTGCTGATGAATTGAACATTATTCGTTTAATGGCTAAAATGCCTTCTATGGCTACTTGGTCTTACAAAAAATCTCAAGGACATCCAGTAAATTATCCAAACAACTCTTTGGATTATTGCTCAAACTTCTTGAACATGATGTTTGCTTTGCCAGTTGCTCCTTACAATGTTGACCCTGTAGTTTCGGCTGCTTTAAATAAATTATTGATTCTTCATGCAGACCACGAACAAAACTGTTCAACTTCTACAGTTCGTTTAGTTGGTTCTTCTCATGCTAGTTTATATGCTTCAATTTCAGCAGGTATCAATGCACTTTCGGGTCCACTTCACGGTGGTGCAAACCAAGAAGTAATTGAAATGCTAGAAGCGATTAAAGCTGACGGCGGTGATACTTCTAAGTACATTGCGATGGCGAAAGATAAAAATTCTGGTTTCCGTTTAATGGGCTTCGGACACCGTGTTTATAAAAACTTTGACCCACGTGCTAGAATTATCAAGAAAGCGGCTGATGATGTATTATCTGCTTTAGGAATTAATGATCCAGTATTGAAAATTGCTTCTGAATTAGAAGCAGCAGCTTTGAGCGACGAATACTTCGTAGCACGTAAGTTATATCCAAACGTAGATTTTTACTCAGGTATCATCTACCGTGCGTTAGGTATCCCAACAGATATGTTTACAGTAATGTTTGCAATTGGTCGTTTACCGGGTTGGATTGCACAATGGAAAGAAATGAAAGCTAACAAAGAACCTATCGGTCGCCCACGTCAAGTTTATGTTGGTGCTACTGAACGTGCTTATGTTGATTTAGCTGATAGAAAATAATTTTTCTTGATAGATATATTCAAAAGAGGTGTTTTGCGATAAGTGAGACACCTCTTTGTTTTTTATGGTTTAGGAATTTTCTTTTCTACTTTTCAAGATTTCTTGGACGGAATACCCGATTATTACAAATATTTAGCAATCTATCACTTGAACTAATGTGAGCTAAGTATTTTGATTATACTTAATTTTTACACTAAATTTAATGTATCATATCATTAAACTTAACTTTAGTTGATAGACACTTTTATTGCTAAAATGAGGATTCAAACTTTATTTCACATTCAGTCATGAAACAAGTAACGCTCAATATTCCAGAAAATAAGTTTGCTTTTTTTATGCAGTTAGTTAACTCTCTGAATTTTGTTCAAGTGGCTAACCCAAAAAGCGAATACAATCCTGAATTTGTAGATAAGATTCAGCAAAGCCGACAAGAGTATAAAGACGGTAATTTTATAAGTGTTGAAAAAGAAAACCTTAAAGATTTTTTAGGTATAGAATAAGTTACCGCATAGATTTTATAAACTACTCATGGCATGCCTTTACTAGTTTCATCATATTTGCCAAGCAAATGGAATTTATGCCTAAACCGTGGTCTGTGGCACACAGAACACAATACTTGGCTTGACTATTTTAGTTTATAAACTATGGATATGAAAATTTAGCGTTATGTTCTGTGTGCCACAGACCATGGTTAGAAAATTCAAATAACATCTCACCTAAAAACATTCCTAGCTAATTCTTAGAACGAGCAAATGCTCTATGTGGTTTTAAGTATTAGGAAATCCTAAGACCAGTACTTAAACCAATGAAGGAATCCAGTCTTTTTTTATTAGATTTGTTAAAATCTAAAATCCTTCATCAATCATGAAAAAAACACTACTATTTTTAGTATTACTGTTATCTCAACTATCTTTTGCCCAAAAGGGAAAGGAGAAAATTTTGGTTACCGATATGACCAAAATCAAACAAGTTGCTAATGTATCTATAGCTCCTGATGGCAAAAAAGCCATTTATGTTCTCAGAACTAATGAAAATAACGAAACAGATAAACTAGACTTTGACTATCGCACACATTTATGGTTGACTGACTTCCAAACGGCAAAACAATTAACTCGTGGGGCTGAAAGTGTTGGAGGAGCTACATGGTCGGCTGATAGTAAACAAATAGCCTTTGCCAGAAATGTAAAAGGTAAGTATCAAATCTTCTTGATGCCTTTAGATGGCGGTGAGGCTTTCCAATTAACCGATTTTAAATATGGAGCGAATAATCCACAATGGTCGCCAGATGGCACTAAGATTTTGTTCTCTGTCAATGTTACTTTTTCGGATATATTGAAAGATTCTTTAATTAATCCAAGTAAAAAATTGCCTTCATGGTCGATTGAAAAAGCTGGTTTTAAAAGTAATGATTTCTTGAAAATTGATAAAAAAGTAAAAGCTAATCCAAACGGAAGCATTGAAGAAATCAGAGCCTATCTTGAAAAAGATGTAGAAGATAAAAAAGCAAAAGTTATCACTCGTTTAAATTTTCAAGGAGAATCTACGACTGAACCAGAAATTCGATTCAATCTTTTATTTGTGATTGATGCGAAAGAAGGTGCTAAACCAGTACAGTTGACAAAAGGATTCTGGTCGTATAATGGTGGAAGTTGGTCGGCTGATAGTAAGAAAATTTATGCGTCGAGCGGTAGAGATAGTTTGCAACATCCTGACAGAGAATTGAATTCCTCAATTGTTGTACTGAATGCTGATGGTTCGGGCATTAAACAAATTATCGCTGAAAAAGGTATTTCATATAATAGTGCTACGCCATCGCCTGATGGAAAATTGTTGATTGCTACGATGTCTAAAACAGATTGGTTGGGCTTCAATCAAATCATTTTAGCCAATGCTGATGGAAGTAATAAAACAATGGTTACTTTCGACAGAGCTGCCAATAATTTTGAATGGACTGACGATAGCAAATTTGTATATTTCACGGCAAGTTCAAATGGTGGAGTACCTGTTTATAAATTAGATATTCAGACTAAAAAAATCGAAAAACTAAGTGACTACGATACAGGAATCAGCAGTTTTGACATTTCTAAAGAACGAATCGTTTTTGCTAAAACTGAAGTAAAAAACCCTTCTGAATTATATACAGCAGATTTATTGATGAAAAATGCTGTTAAATTAAGTACTCATAATGACGAATGGCTACAAAATAAAGCCTTGAGTTTTCCAGAGAAAAGAGTTTACAAAAACTCTAAAGGACAATCTGTAGAATATTGGATTATGAAACCTGCCAACTTTGAAGCTGGTAAAAAATATCCATTATTGCTAAATATGCACGGCGGACCAACAGCGATGTGGGGACCGGGCGAAGCATCGATGTGGCACGAATTTCAATACTTTTGTTCGCAAGGTTATGGTTTGGTTTATGCTAATCCACGTGGTTCGGGAGGTTATGGAAAAGATTTCCAGTTTTCAAATTATCAAGATTGGGGCAATGGACCAACGGAAGATGTTTTAGCGGCGACAAGTGATGCTGCCAAAGCAAGCTGGGTTGATACTTCTCGACAAGTAATCACTGGTGGTTCTTATGCTGGTTATTTAACAGCTTGGATTATCTCGCACGACCATCGTTTTAAAGCTGCTTTTGCACAAAGAGGAGTTTATGAATTATCTACTTTCATGGGCGAAGGCAACGCTTGGCGACTTACGCCAAATTATTTTGGTGGCTATCCTTGGGAAAATAACATCAAACCAATTTTAGAAAGAGAATCTCCTTATACTTATGTGGATAAAATCAAAACGCCTTTTTTGATTAAACACGGCGAAAATGATTTAAGAACTGGCGTGATTCAGTCTGAAATGATGTATAAATCATTGAAAATAATGGGTAAGGAAGTTGAGTATGTTCGTATGCCAGGTGGAACTCACGAACTTTCTAGAACAGGTAATGTTCGTCAGAAAATTGATAGAATGCTTAGAATTTATGAGTTTTTCGAGAGATATATCGGATTAAAATAGACAAGTGTCAATCTTTGACACGAAAATGGGGAAAATCAACTTGATTTTCCCCATTTTTTTATTCCTCTATTCCATAAAAATTATGCTCATCAATTAATTTGTGTAAAAAAAACCACACATTAAAGCAGAAATTAAGCTGGAACAAATCTTTTTAATTTTTCTACATCAACAGAAGAATATTCTATCTCTTCATAAAATTATTAAAATATGAAAAAGCTATTTTTAACATTCGCCATCTTAGCGACCGCTTTAGTTGCTACAACTCAGAAAGCTGCTGCACAATTCTCATTAGGAATTCACGGATCATATTTTGCACCCGATGCAAAAGATGCAAAAGGGCTGTATGGAGCAGGTTTACAAGCCAAAGTATTTGTTACTGAACAATTTGCAGTGGGTGTAGGCGTAAAATCAATCAAAGAAGAATTTAATGGAACGGGGTATCAATTCACAAATAACATTGTCCCGATTACTGGTATGTTTGAATATTATTTAACAAAAGGAATTGTTCGTCCGTATGTTGGTGCTGAGGCTGGTGTTTTCAGATCTACTTTAAAAGGCAATGTATTAGGTGTTAATTCAGAAACAACTTCATCTAAGTTTGGAGCTGCACCAAAATTTGGGATTGCTATTCCAGTAGGTAATTTGGGGATTTTTGCAGAAGGAACTTATAACTTTATTTTTGATAATAAAGACGGTTCAAACAACGGTTCGCCTAGCAATGCAGATTTTAGTACTTCCTCTAAATTCTTTATGGTGAATGCAGGTTTAACTTTTGGCTTCGGCGGAAAGTAAAAGCTTATCGAAAAATCTTATAAACAAAAAGGCTTCGCAAATTGCGAAGCCTTTTTGTTATTCTTTAATGCCAAGATTTAAAGGTCTGATTGCTGTTGAATCTAACCTGATTCTTCCATTTGAATCTTTTACAACCATCATATACATTGGTTTTTTACTGAGTAGTATATCAACCATTGATATTTGTTGTGTACTGTCTTTGGCAATTAATGGTACTTCTTCTTCCTCATTAAGGCTAAGGACGCCATCACCAAATGAGAGTACTTTAATCGCTACAGAAGCTGTTCCTTTGCCAATTAATCCTAAATCTTTCGCCGCTGCATAAGATACATCTAAAATTCTTCCTCTACTGTGTGGACCTCTATCGTTTACTTTTACGATGGTCACATTCCCATTTTCCTTATTGGTTACTTCTAATAAAGTACCGAATGGAAGCGATTTATGGGCAGCCGTTCTGCGGGTAGCTTTATAACGTTGACCGCTAGAAGTTTTTCGTCCTTCAAACTTACTTGCATAATATGAAATCTTTCCGCTAATCGTTTTTTTCGGTTTGGAAGGAGTCGTAAATGCAGTAACCGTGGCAGTAAAAAGTAGGAAAACTGTTTTTAAAATCATAATAACATATTTAGAAACCTACCGCAAAAGCCTAACTATGTAGTACAATTGATATTGAAAATGATTATATCAAATCGTTTTACAATAAGGGTTTCGTGAAACAATCATTTAATATTCAGATACGCTAACGTGAACTTAAACCTTAAAAAATTGTAAGAAAAATTCATCAAATGCTAATTTTAAAATAGTTTTTGACAAATCAAGGATGCAATTTACACATTTTTATCTAAAAAACTGAGGGTTTATCTCTTACATTACTTAACCAAAACTCCTGTTAAGTTTTTAAAAGACAGTTAAAATCATCTTTTATTAATGATTTTCCAAAAAATACTTACTCCAAATTTCATACAAATTAACTGATTATCAGGACATTTCAAATTTACAATCCTACATTAACAAAATAAAAGACTTGTTGATGAAGCAACAAAGTCTAAAAATTTCGATTATGTTAAATCTAAGCCCTCTTAACAAAAAATTAACATAAAAGACTTTTGAATTTCATATCAAAGAAAAAAGGTTTCGCTTTCAACGAAACCTCTTCATTCAACATATCTGTAATCTATTACAAAGCACCTACTTTGATTTCTTCAACTACACTTGGGTCTAACAAAGTAGAAGTATCGCCTAAATTATTCGTTTCTCCTTCGGCTACTTTTCTTAAAATTCTTCTCATGATTTTACCTGAACGAGTTTTTGGCAAACCACTCACAAATTGTATTTTATCAGGTTTAGCAATTGGTCCGATTACACGAGTAACGGTTGCTAAAATATCTCTACGAGTTAAATCAGAATCATGACCTGGAGATTTCTCACAAATTACATAAGCATAAATGCCTTGCCCTTTAATATCATGCGGATAACCCACTACAGCCGATTCTACTACACCTAAGTGCATATTGATAGCATTTTCTACTTCTGCCGTACCAATTCTATGTCCAGAAACATTGATTACATCATCCACACGACCTGTAATTCTGTAATATCCATCTTCATCACGCATACAACCATCACCTGTAAAGTAAAGGTTTTTATAAGTAGAAAAGTACGTTTGGATACAACGATCATGGTCGCCATAAGTAGTACGAATAATACCCGGCCAAGGGAATTTAATACAAAGATTTCCAGAAACGCCATTTCCGACAATCTCCTCTCCTTTTTCATCCACCAAAATTGGCTGAACGCCAGGCAAAGGTAAAGTAGCGTACGAAGGCTTCGTTTTGGTAATTCCTGCAATTGGAGAAATCAAAATTCCACCCGTTTCAGTTTGCCACCAAGTATCTACAATCGGTGATTTTCCTTTACCAATATTATCGTTATACCAATGCCAAGCTTCTTCGTTGATAGGCTCGCCAACTGAACCTAATACTTTTAATGAACTTAAATCTTTACCATTTACGTAGTCAAGTCCAAAACCCATTAACGAGCGAATCGCTGTGGGTGCGGTATATAAAATATCTACTTTATGTTTATCAATTACTTCCCAAAAACGACCAGCATCTGGGTAAGTCGGTACGCCCTCAAACATCAATGAAGTTGCCCCATAACATAATGGTCCATAAACGATATATGAGTGACCAGTAATCCAACCAATATCAGCCGTACAGAAATGTACTTGTCCGGGTTGATATTGGAAAACATTTGCAAAAGTATAAGTGGTGTAAACCATATAACCTCCGCAAGTATGTACAACGCCTTTTGGTTTACCTGTTGAACCAGAAGTGTAAAGAATGAAAAGCATGTCTTCCGCATCCATTTCTTCGGCTGGACAATCAGATGAAACCGTTTTCACTTCATTTTCCCACCAAACATCACGTCCTTTCAACATTGATACTGGTGTGCGAGTTCGAGTTGAAACGATTACTTTTTGTACTGATGGACATTGAATCAAAGCATCATCCACTGTAGATTTTAATCCAATTTCTTTATTTCCACGGAAAGAACCATCTGAAGTAATCACAATATTACACTGTGCATCGTTAATACGGTCGGCAATTGATTGTGCAGAAAAGCCACCAAAAACTACCGAATGTATCGCTCCGATTCTAGCACAAGCCAATACAGCAATTGCCAATTCAGGAATCATTGGCATATAAATACAAATTCTATCTCCTTTTTTAGCTCCGTGTTTTTTCAATACATTCGCAAACTGACAAACCCTTTGATGAAGCATTTTGTAAGTAAGCGTTATAGACTCTTCCTGTGGGTCATTTGATTCCCAAATGATAGCGGGCTGGTCGCCACGAGTAGCCAAATGACGGTCAAGCGCATTTTCAGTAATATTCATTTTACCCCCAGCAAACCATTTTGTAGTTCCTGTCGTAAAATCCCATTCTAATGTTTTTTTCCAAGGTTTACGCCATTGAAAATTTTGTGCTATTTCAGCCCAAAAACTTTCAGGGTCTGAAACTGAATGGTTATATGCTGATTCGTAATCATCAAAGGAGCTAATTTGTAAATTCATCATTAATCGGATATTAGAAATTGAGTTGGTATTGAATTGCTTCAGATTTTAATATTTTCTACTGTAAAAGTACAAGACATTTTTTTTATTTGAATACTGTTTTACAGGTTTTACGCTAAAAAAGTATAGCTATCTTCACTAAACAAAGTATAGCTTTTCAATTGATATTTTGAACTTTTATTATAATATAAGCCCAATTTGACTGAAATTAGTTTTTCGTGCTATCTATAAGTAAAAATCCATACTTCAATATTCGTTCTTTCTTAATTTGAAACAATGCCCAATGCCAATGTATTGATTTTTGCTACCAAAGTACGAGTAGAAAAAGGTTTAGAAACATATAAATCTGCCCCAGTCAAATACCCTTTTTCAATATCAGCTTCTTTATTTTTTGCACTTAAAAAAACGATTTTTATATGTTGAAAACGAATACTTTCTTTGATAAGTCGGCATACTTCATAGCCATCTACATGAGGCATCATAATATCTAATAGAATAATGGAAGGCACTTCTTTTTCAATAATCTCCAAGGCTTCGGAGCCATCACGGGCGATAAAAACACTGTAGCCTTCTTTCTTCATTAAAAATTCAAGAGACATCAAAATGCTAGGTTCGTCATCAACGATTAATACTTTTATTGTCTTTTTCATATCGTATAAAATAAGTAAATGTTGATTTTCTTTATGGTAATCTAAACGACAGGTATTGAAAAGGTGAATTTTGAACCTTTCCCTACTTGGCTTTCTACCCAGATTTGTCCGTTGTGTAATGCTATAATCTTCTTAGAAATGGCTAAACCCAAACCACTTCCTTTTGGTTTTTTGATAGTTTGGTCTTCTGCTTGGAAAAATTTATCAAAAATTAATCGCTGAAAATTCTTATCAATGCCAGCGCCATTATCATGAACACTGGTATAAACACAGCCTTCTGCATAGTGTGTCGCTAAAATAATTTCGCCCTTTTGTGGTTCACAATATTTAATGGCATTCGATAAAAGATTGACCACTACTTGTATTAATTTATCTTTATCCGCTTCAAATCTTGGTGTAAAACGGTCGGGCATAAAGATTACTTTTATCTCTTTTTCTTTCGCTTGCTGATAAAGTGCATCTATAGAATCTTTGACAACTTCTTGAATATCAATATCTTCCAAAATCAATTTTTGTTTGCCAGATTCGTATTTCTCTAAATCAAGTACTTGGTTAATTAGCCTACTGAGTCGGTCTGATTCTTTTACGACTGTTCCTAAAAAGTGTTCTCTTTCGTTTAAATCCATTTCTGGATTATCAAAAACGATTTCGGATAAAGCTCTAATAGAAGTAAGTGGCGTTCTGATTTCGTGAGCTACCGTTGACAGGAAATCGTCTTTGAGTTTGTCTGTTTTTTGAAGTATCTCGTTCGCTTCTTTTAATTCTGTTGTTGCTTTTTCTAAAGCAATCGACTTTCTTTTAAGTTCTTTGTTGGCCGATAATAAACTTTGAGAGGATTTTAAAATACTGATTACTTCTTCGGTAGAAATTTTTTCTTCTTTTGAAACGGAAGAAATCATAATTCTAGCAGAGGCTGTTCCAACGATTCCAGCTAATAATTTTTCCACATAGCTAACTATTTGTGGCTCGGCTATTACAGAAGTTAATCTGATTTTATGTTTTTGTGCATAAAGTTTCAGTATTTTTTCAGCTCTTTTTTCTCCAAGAAAATTACTTAATAACAATTGAATATCAGAAAAATAAGCTGTTCCTCTCCAAATTGTTGGGCTTTCTACTTGTTCTGAATATTCAAAAATATCTACAAAAATCACCGCTTGGTTATGCTCAATCGAACTTTGATAACTGTTCAGTGAAAAGCAGACGTAGCAAAAAATATTCAAGAGTAAACTCCAAAACAAACCATGAGAAATACTATCCATGCCTTCTAATCCAAATAATGCTAAAGGTTTTAAGGCAGAAAAACCCATAAAACCTTGGTCAATTATAGATTGTGGAAAGAAACCAGCCCCGACCATTGATGGCAATACTAATGTATAAAACCAAATAAATACGCCAACTAACAAGCCTATTAAAGCACCTTTTTGTGTTCCATTTTTCCAAAAAATTCCACCAATAATGGCTGGTCCAAATTGCGAAACTGCTGCAAATGATACCATTCCGTTAGAAACCAAAGAGTAATGTTCAGCAATGGTTTTGTAATATAAATACGCCATTAAAAGAATCAAGACGATGGAAGTACGGCGAATTGTCTTTACTAATAAGCTAAAATTGCCTGCTAATTTCTCTTGTAATGAAGCACTTTTTAAAAGTGCTGGCATTACTAAATTATTGGAAATCATCACACTAAGTGCAATCGTTTCCACAATAATCATACTTGTTCCTGCCGAAAAACCACCGATATAAGTAAATAAAGTAATAAAAGGTTGGTTGAATTTTAGAGGAATTGCCAATACATATTCATCCGAATTGATAGCGTGGTTCGGAAATAATAATACGCCTCCCATTGCAATCGGAATTACAAAAAAGTTGATTAACAATAAGTACAAAGGAAAAAGCCAAAGTGCTTTGTTCAGATGCTTTTCATCAACATTTTCGATGACGGAAACCTGAAATTGGCGTGGTAAAAACATTATCGCCATCATCGACAACAGTAAATGCCAAAACCAACCTGCGGTATCTTGTTCAGAATGAAATACAAAAACTTTTTGTAGGGCAGGAATATGAGAGGCTTTTTGGAAAATATCTGAAATTCCATCAAAAATAAAGTAACTCACAAAAATGCCCACGAGTAAAAAAGACACCAATTTTATGATAGATTCTGCGGCGATGGCAGCAACCATTCCTTCATGGCGTTCGGTAGAATCGATGGTACGAGTACCAAAAATGATGGTAAAAATTGACAATACAATGGTAATGTAAAAAGCTAAATCGCCAATAAAAAAATGTTGAGTATTGATTTCACCATCAGGTTGAGTCACAATCAAAAAGCTATTTGAAATGGCTTTGAGCTGAATAGCGATATAAGGCAAAATACCCAAAATACAGATAATCGTTACAATTACGCCCAAAGTGGCATTTTTACCATAACGTGAAGAAATGAAATCGGCGATTGAAGTAATCCGTTGTACTTTACAGATTCTGATGATTTTACGAAGTACAATCCACCACAAAGGCATCATTAAAGATGGTCCAATGTAAACGGAAATAAACTCAATTCCATTGGTTACTGCTCTTCCTACTGAACCGTAGAAAGTCCAAGCGGTGCAATAAACAGCCAACGACAGTGCATAAATATATGGATTATTAACAATGCTTTTGCCTTTGGCAGAACGTTGTTCAGCCCAATAAGCTACTCCAAAAAGAAAAACTAGATAGAGTAATGAAGTCAATATTAATACTACACTATTCATCTTTATTAATTTCTTGCTCTTCGTTACGGACGCTCCAGTAAATTATACCAATGAATAATATCCAAATCGTAAAAACATAAAAATAAAGTGTTGGAATGCCTTTAATCTTTGTGTCGTGGTTAACAATCGATAAAATAGGAAAGTTAAAAAGAATCATAAATACGATTCCAAGTACCAAAAGTTTTTGATTTTTTAACTTTTCTTTCATGAATGAAAAAGATTTTAACCCTTGTATTGAGTTTTAATTTTATCACAATTTAGGGTAATAATTTAACTCTTCTTAGAAAGAAATAACTATACTTGCTAATTTTTTATAGTCAAACTATTGAAAAATGTATGCCAAATGTGTTATCATACATCAATGGCATACATTCAGCACTAAAGAATTTATCTTTTAATTATCGTATTCTCCGGAAAGTGCATACTTTCCAAAAATCAATAATCCACCTGTAATAATTGGCGTGAGGATTATCATGATGATGATTCCAAACACCAAATCTTCTTGGTTTCCAGAAGCAAATTTCGGAATACCTAATTCATAAATTCCGAAGTAAGCTGTTGCTAAACCTAAGAGTATCCAAACGACACCTAATATTCTTTTAATTCCGTTCATGTCTTTTTATGAAAATATGTTTAAAATTAATTTCAGTCCTAAAATACTTAATCTCTGATACTTCTGTCTTCTTTGATATACAATAAACCTATCACAAAACATACTCCTGCAATTAAAATCGGATAATTCAAACCTTCTAAATATGGTTGCGTATTTTTGATAGCTTCGCCTGCTTTTTCGGCAACTTCATTCGCATCTTTTGCTTTGGTTACTAAGTAAGTAGCAATAGCTGGCATCAATCCGCCGAATACTCCGTTACCAATATGATATGGCAACGACATTGAAGTATAGCGAATTTTTACTGGGAACATTTCTACTAAGAAAGCGGCAATTGGTCCATAAGCCATCGTTACAAAAACCAATTGTACAAAAACTAACCAAACGAGGGTCCATAAGTCACTGTCATTGATTTTAACAGTTTTAGCTACTTCTGCTTTTGGTTGTTCTGATTCAGCTTTGGCTGCTAAAATTGTCTGTTTTTTTACTTCTTTATAAGTAGTTCCGTCGGTATAAAATTTATTGGTTGTTGTGCTTATTAACGAATCTGTACTTGAATTAGCAAGCAAAGTTGCTTTTACTTCTACCTTTGTTTGAGCCGTAATTTCTTCTTTATTTTTCAAATTAGCGGTTTGATACATTTTCTCATAAATAGGACGATAAGCAAAAATAGCCAGTAATAAACCTGCCAACATAATTGGCTTACGACCAACTTTATCGGATAACCAACCAAAAAATACAAACAAAGGCGTACCCATAATCAAGGCAATGATTAGCAAAGTATTGGCTTGGTCGAAATCCACATTCATGATTTTTAATAAGAATGTTTGTGCATAAAACTGACCTGTGTACCAAACTACGCCTTGCCCCATCGTTGCTCCAAAAAGTGCTAACAAGACAAATTTAAAATTCAATTTATTACCAAATGATTCTTTCAGCGGATTGGTTGATGTTTTCCCTTCGGCTTTAGCTTTGGCAAAAAGAGGCGATTCCGACATGTTTTTACGAATCAAGACAGAAACATAAACCATGATGATTGAAACCATGAATGGGATTCTCCATCCCCAATCTTCCCATGATTCTTTCGACATCGAATTTTTTGTCAATAAGATTACTCCTAAAGAAATAAACAAACCTGCGGTAGCTGTAATTTGAATCCAAGAAGTCCAAAAACCTCTTGCATTTGCTGGCGAGTGTTCGGCTACATAAGTGGCTGCTCCACCATATTCACCACCAAGTGCCAAACCTTGTAATAATCTAAGAATCAAGACAATTAATGGTGCAAAAAAACCAATTGTTTCATATTTCGGTACTAATCCAATGGCAAAAGTTGCTCCGCCCATCAATACCAAAGTAACCATAAAAGTATATTTACGACCAATCAAATCGCCTAAACGACCAAAGAATAATGCACCAAAAGGACGCACGACAAAACCTGCTGCAAAAGTGGCTAATGTTGAAAGAAAAGCTGCTGTGGGATTATCTTTCGGGAAAAATTGCGTTGAAATAATGGTTGCTAAACTTCCAAATATATAAAAATCGTACCATTCGATGAGTGTGCCTACTGATGATGCCCCAATAATGGCGGCAAGTGCTTTAGTGGATGTTTTTTTTACTGTGTGTTCTGACATAGTGTTTATAGATAAGGGGTTTTGATTGAGTGAATATCGTTATTTTGGGTGTTGGATTTAGGATTTCGGTTATTCAAGCTAAAATTATTCTTATTGATTAAAGCTGTGCATTTCGATTGTCGAAATCAGATAAACATGTTTCAAAACCGAAGGCTTATTTGTACTTTAACGTGTTTATATTGTACAAACACAAAATCCAAAGGTCACAAAAAAAGCTATACAGTCAATAGTATTGATATAGCAACGGTATTTAAGTATAGTTTACATAAAAAATGGGTTTAGAATATTTTTCTAAACCCATTTTCAATCTATTTAACAAATCTTTATTCTGTAAAAGACTAATGCTTTAAACGCTCCCACTTTATTAACATAAATTTATCTCCTAGCTCCGTTACAATCATTCCAGAATCTCTCAAATTCTCTCTATCTGCATAAAAAGCGGCTAACTCTTTGTGATTCATAATTTTATAGGTAGGATAATAATCTGAGTTTTTAGGGATTTTGATTTGATATTTCTTTACCCAATTCATTACTGATACGTGTGAAACCCCCAAAAGTCGCTCTATTTCACGATAACTTACTCCTTCGATATACAATTGTAAGGCTTTGATGACGTAATATGCCGAAATGCCTTTTCCTAGTTTTTCAACAGTAAAGTTATAATTACAGTCTTTGCATTTAAAACGTTGTTTTTCTTTAATTACGCCACTTTTAGTAACATTTTGAGCGTCGCAGCGAGGACAATTTGGATTTTTCATAGAAATAATACGATATAGTATATTTAGCAAATATATATCAATTAAGCAACAATACAACGTCTTGAATAAACTTATTTTTTCAATCGAAAAAAGAATAAAAACTATTTTATTTCAAAATTATATTCTGAAATATCAAAAATATCAAAATTTTATTCTTTTTGTACAACAAATCATCAAAAGCCTTGTACATTTCAAAGATTTATAAGAAGTAAAAGGAAATCGTATTTGATTTTCAAGCACTTAAAAAACTTCTGGTTGGTTTAATAAATTTTCCAAGATTTACTTAATTCAATTTTGCAATTGATTCTTTAATTTTTTCTCTGGCTTCACGTTTTTGCAATACATAAGGAGGTTTCATTCTGTCCGTACAGTCCATTGCACCGCAACGTTCACATGTTTCATTTACTTTTCGGTGAATCAATGATGAATCTGGAAGAAATTTCACCATACTTTTCAGGTTATCGTCGATGGCAAAACCTAAAGTAACGCTACTATTCATTTTTAAATTGGGTGGCGAAGGTTTCGCCAAACAAATCACCAAGTAATGATTCCCCGTGTCAATATATTCCGAAACTTGTGCTTTACATAATACTTCTTCAGCATCATAGCCTTTCTCTTTCTGAATTTTCTCTAAATCTTTTAAAATTGTTAATGCCTTCCATCTTCTGCAATAATGTTCTGTCAATGCTGTTCCATGCGGTGTATGCAATTTTGCTAAGTGCATTTCCTTGGTCAGATAAAACAAATCGTCATCAACCTGATTATTAAAACGTAAGAAGAAAAGGTTATTAATCTTAAAATGGCTCGTCATCAAATTCGATAATCTGTGCATAAATACTTCGGGCGTTACGTTAAATAAACGCATGATGCTCAGCAACATATTTTCGTCCCATTTAGGCGAAGCAAAAAAGTAAGTGAGTCTATCAATCAAAATATCTTTGTTGATTAAAATCGCTCCCGCAAAATAAGATGCTCTGAAGTTATTAAGTACTTCTTCAAAAGAACCTACTTCTATTACAGAAGAAATATTCGATCTTTTTTTAAGTTGCAAAAACTGATACCCAATTTCACGACCATAAGTAAACGTTTTTTGTTCGGTACTTAAATCTTTATTGATTAATAGTTTAGAAGTAACTGGGTTATAAACCGAGCGAATAGTAACTAATTCGGGATATTGTTCTTTTGAAAATTCTTCAATTCGGTAACCATAAAAGTTTTCTAAGATTTCTGCCAACAGTTTTTCATTAGGTGAAGTAGTAGCCGAGATTTCAAAAAGCTTTCTGAATTGCTGGGCAGATTGCTCTAAATCTTCAAAATAGTTATCGTACATTTCTTGATATGACCGCAATACTGAAAAGTAAAACTGCTCCACACGCATATCGTAATTCCTGCTGATTTCGATAATCGTACTGATAAATGCACTGATTTTAGCTGGTGCTTCCGACATCAATTCGATAAAATCAGAAGGTTCAACGCCAAAAATATCTAATGGCAATTCTGTAAGAATATTAGAGTTGAGCAATTCTGCAATGGGTTCTAATTGCTTACTCAATTTCAGTGAAACAAGCGAATCGTAATCTATTGCTAAGGCTTCCGACAAAGCCATTATTTTCTCTGTTTTTGGATATTTTTTTCCTTTTTCAATTTCATTCAAATATGAAATTGAAAGTTTAGACTTTTCGGCGACTTCGCTTAATGATAGTTTTTTATCAAGACGCAATTGCCTAATTTTTAGTCCGAAAATTATTTTTACTTTATCGCTATTCACACTCATCGCTTTATAATTTTCACAAAGCTAATAAGATTTATCGAAACATTTTTCACAAGAAGCAAAATAGCGAAAATTCGCTTAATACTCTTTTAATAACATCTACATTGCAAAACACTCCATCCAACTGCTTTAAATGCTAAAATTCTGCATTTTTTCAATATTTAACATGATTTTTTATGCCAAAATAAAATTATTTTCATTTTTAGCGAAATTTCGCTTGTTTTTAATTTTACGCTAATTACTTTTGCAATGCGTTCGAATGCTTCTAAATTTTATTTGAGTCCTGATCAAATTAACAATTACAAACATGAAACATGACATCCTTACTTCTGATTTTAGCAAAGCTGCTAAACAAAAAGTAAATCACCCATTATTAAGTCTTCATGCTGATATTCACTTGAATCTCAGCGTTTCAACCTTGGTTGAGGAAGCTTTAAAAAATGGAGAAGGTACGCTTACCGATACAGGTGCATTTATGTGCGACACAGGTAAGTTCACTGGGCGTTCGCCAAAAGACAAGTTTTCTGTCTATGACGACAAAACTGCTGATACTGTGGCTTGGGGAGAAATCAACCAAGCTTTTGATGCAGATAAATTCGAAGCACTTTATCAAAAAATGTTGACTTTTATTGCCAACAAAAAGCTTTATGCACGCTACGTTTGTGCTTGTGCTGCACCAGAACATAAAATGAATATCTTGGTGATAAATACCTTGGCTTGGCATAATTTGTTTTGTAATCATTTATTTATTCGACCAACTGAAAATGAATTAGCTAGTTTTGAACCAGAATGGACGATTTTAGACATTCCAGCATTTGAGGCAAATCCTGAAATTGATGGTACTCGTCAAAGTAATTTTACCATTATTGATTTCACTCGTAAAATCATCCTTATCGGCGGAACAGCGTATGCAGGTGAAATGAAAAAAGGAATCTTTACGGTACTGAATTATATTTTGCCAGAAGAGAAAAAAGTACTTTCGATGCACTGCTCAGCCAACATTGGGAAAGACGGAGACACTGCTTTATTTTTTGGTTTATCAGGTACTGGAAAAACAACACTTTCTGCTGACCCATACAGAAATCTGATTGGTGATGACGAACACGGTTGGGACGACAAACAGGTTTTCAATTTTGAAGGAGGCTGTTATGCCAAAGTAATCAATCTGAGTGAAGAACAAGAACCTGAAATTTTTAGAGCAATTCGCTATGGTTCAATTTTAGAAAATACCCGTTTTATAGCAGGAACGAAAACGGTAGATTACAGCAACCAAAGTGTTACAGAAAATACTAGAACTGCCTACCCAATTCATTATATTCCGAATGTAGCTGTTCCTTCTGTAGGCAATGCACCTAAGAATATTTTCTTTCTTACAGCAGATGCTTTTGGCGTATTACCTCCTATTTCAAAACTAAGTATCGAACAAGCCATGTATTACTTTGTGGCGGGTTATACATCAAAATTAGCAGGTACAGAAATGGGTATTAAAGAACCACAAGCTACCTTTTCTGCTTGTTTTGGTGCGGCTTTTTTACCGCTTCACCCATTAAAGTACGCTAATCTTTTAGGTGAAAAATTAGCGGCTGGCAATGTCAAAGTTTGGTTGATTAATACTGGCTGGTCGGGTGGTGGTTATGGTGTAGGTTCACGCATTAAATTAACTTATACTCGTGCGATGATTCATGCTGCATTAAAAGGTGAATTTGACAATGTAAATTTCATAAAACATGATATATTTGGTTTAGAAATGCCTACAATGTGTACAGATGTGCCTCAAGATTTACTTAACCCTAAAAATACGTGGTTAGACAAAGAGGCTTATGACCAAAAAGCGAAAGATTTGGCAATTTCTTTTGAAGAAAACTATATAAGAATTAGTGGGAAATAGCTTGAGCTATTAGCAGTGAGTCTTGAGCTATGAGCTATTAGATTTTAGATTTTAAAAACCAAAAAACTCAAAGCTCATAGCTCATGGCTGATAGCTTGCAAAAAACTATGATCAATAACCATAATCTCGCTTTACCTGTTGGAACGACGCTTGATAGATTTATCAATCGCCAACAAGAAGCTTTTCCTTATGCCAAAGGAGAGCTTTCTCAATTGCTAAGAGACATTGCACTTGCCTCCAAAATTATCAATCGTGAAATTAATCGAGCAGGCTTGATTGATATTACGGGTGCTTTAGGAAGTGAGAACATTCAGGGTGAAGCCCAACAAAAACTAGACATGATTGCCAATATTCGCTTTATAAGAGCATTGGTAAATGGTGGTGAAGTGGTTGGAATTCTTTCTGAAGAAGACGATGAAATTATTCAAACAGGTAATGTTAATGCGAAGTATGTAGTAGCAATGGACCCACTAGACGGTTCTTCTAATATTGATGTCAATGTTTCTATCGGAACAATTTTTTCAATTTATAGAAGAGTAAGTCCAATTGGTACTCCTGCTGTTGAAGAAGATTTTCTTCAAGGCGGACGCAAGCAAGTGGCAGCGGGTTATATCCTTTACGGTTCTTCCACGATTATGGTTTATACTACTGGTAAAGGAGTAAACGGTTTTACTTATGAAAATTCTTTGGGCGAATATTTTCTTTCACATGCTGATATAAAAATGCCTGAAAACGGTAAAATCTATTCAGTAAACGAAGCTTATTTTGAGGAATTTAGCAATCCTATCAAAGATTTTATCGTGGATATGCGAAAACAGTCAGGTTGTATGGCTCGTTACATTGGTTCGTTAGTCGGTGATTTTCATAGAAATTTATTAAAAGGTGGCGTTTACTTGTATCCACCAACCCGAAAAGCCAAAGAAGGAAAATTACGATTATTGTATGAATGCTATCCATTAGCTTTTGTGATTGAACAAGCTGGTGGATTATCATTTGATGGCACACAAAGTATTTTAGATATTATTCCAGAAAATATTCATCAAAGAAATATTACTTATTTGGGTTCAAAAGAACAAATGTCAAAATTGAAAGATAATCTGGATAAGTATCATGCTTTAATTTTGGAGCAAATGGAAAATGGACTTTAAGAACTTTTATTCGTTTCTATCCAAAATTACTGTTCTCAATAAAACAGATAGGTCAGGATATTACATCCTCATTAAAAAAGATTATTTTGCACAAAAATCACAAGCTGTGTAAAATAATCTTTTTTCTTATGAAAATTATATTCAACATACTCTTCTTCATTGGCTTAAATCTTCTAACATTTTTTGACATTCAAGCACAAAAGCAATTTGCAGAAATTTGGCTAACCAGTTCAGACGAATCTATTCTATTTAAGAAACAAGCCAAAACTTTCAATTTTGAATATACCAATAATACTTTACCGAATATTATTATTGATGAAAGTAAGGTTTTCCAGAAAATGGATGGCTTTGGCTTTACTTTGACGGGGGGAAGTGCCATGCTTATCAACCAGATGAATACCAAAGAAAGAGCAGCTTTATTGCAAGAACTTTTTGCCACAAATGATGCGAATATTGGTGTTAGCTATCTAAGAATCAGCGTTGGTGCTTCTGATTTGGATAATCATGTTTTTTCTTATGATGATTTACCTGAAGGAGAAACCGACCCAGAATTGAAGAAATTCAATTTGGCAGGCGACCAACAATATTTAATTCCTGTATTAAAACAGATTTTAGCGATTAATCCAGAAATTAAAATACTTGCTTCGCCTTGGTCGCCACCAGTTTGGATGAAAAGTAATGCCAGTTCAAAAGGAGGAAGTTTAAAGCAAGAATATTATACTACTTATGCGAAGTATCTTTTAAAATATATTCAAGAAATGAAGAAAGAAGGCATCAGAATTGATGCTTTGACAGTTCAGAACGAACCACTTCATCCCGGGAATAATCCAAGTTTATTGATGTTGCCCGAAGAACAAGGACTTTTTGTAAGAAGACATTTAGGACCAATTTTCAAAGCCGCAAAAGCTGATACTAAAATCATTATTTATGACCACAATGCCGACCGTCCAGATTATCCAATCACAATTTTAAACGACCTAGAAGCCCGAAAATATATTGACGGTTCAGCCTTTCATTTGTATGGAGGTTATATCAATACTTTGTCGGATGTACACAATGCTCATCCCGATAAAAACTTATATTTTACTGAACAGTGGATTGGTAGTCCAGGCAATTTTTCTGGCGATTTAACTTGGCATGTAAAAAATCTCATCATCGGAGCGCCCAAAAACTGGTGTAAAACAGTATTGGAGTGGAATTTAGCTTCTGACCCCAAACAAAATCCACATACAGAAGGCGGATGTACAGAATGTTTAGGAGCGATTACAATTGATAAAAATAGTATTAAGAGAAATCCAGCATATTACATTATTGCACACGCTTCCAAATTTGTAAGACCGAATTCTGTTAGAATATTTTCAAACACAACGGCAAGTTTACCTAACGTTGCTTTCAAAACTCCTTCTGGCAGAAAAGTTTTGATTGTTCAAAACGAAAGTAATAAAGCACAGAAGTTTAATATTTCTTATCAAGGAAAAAAAGCTGTACAAACCCTTGAAGCTGGCGTTGTAGCTACTTATGTTTGGTAGGTTTCTTGAAAATTAAGTAAAAAACATATTTATCAGAAAAATTAAAAACATAAAAAGCGGTCGAAATTAGTTTTCCGACCGCTTTTTATGTTTTTAATTTTTCTGAATAACTATTTCTGAGCGATTACTTTATTGGTATCAGCCTTAGATACTTTATCTTCCCAACCGATGTTTACTTCTACATTTGGCAAGGCTTTTTGCAAGGCTACTACGCCAGCTTTCGTTACTTTTGTTTGCCAGCAATATACTTTCTTTAAGTTTTTTAGCTTGCTTAATTCTTTCAATCCTGCATCACTTATTTGAGTATCAAACAGATTGATGTATTCTAAAAATTGTAAATCTTTCAATTGAGCAATTCCAACATCCGTAATGGCTGTATGTTCTAAATGCAAACGTGTGAGATGTTTTAATTTCGCAATTTCAGTGAATGATTTATCAGAAATTTTAGTACTTCCTAGTTTCAACCAGATAATTTGTTCTGATAAATTAGTCAAGAGATTAATTTTTGAATCATCAAAGTTTCGGGCATTCACAAAATTAACATCCAGAAAATTATGGCTTTTTGAAACTGGCATGACCATCACATTCATTGCTGATAGTTTCTGAATATCACTTTCAGCAGCAGCAGAAACTTTCTCGTTGAAAACGGCTGAAATACTTTCTCCAGCTGTTGCTATATTACTTCCTTCACTCCCACTTGCCAGTGAGGCTAACAATGGCTTTACCTTTTCATCAGGTTTTAGTTGAGCTACTTTTGTATCAAAAGCCGCTCCGTTTTGAATCCACCAATGCAAAAGAGAAATTTCTTGTTCCGTCAAAGGCGTTTTACCTTTTGGTGGCATGTGGTGTTCGTCTTCTTCTGGCAACAGCAAACGCTTAATTAATTCACTATTTGCAACATCATTTGCTTTGATGATTACTCCGTTTTTACCGCCTTTCATCAAAAGCTCCTGCGTATCCATTCGCAAACCGCCTTTGATTTTATTCGCATTATGACACGACCAACATTTTTGTTCCATCACTGGTGCTACAATATCTTGATACACCAATGCTTCGTTGATATTTTCAATTTTCTTTTTTGCACCAGATTCTCCTTTTGCTCTTGGTGGTAAACCCGCTAAAGAACGAAAAGGCTCTGGCGTAAAACTATAAAGGTAATCTTCGCCGTGCGTCATATTTCCACCCAAATGGCCTGTACCCGTTAATAAAATCACAATGAGGTAAATGGCAGGCATATATGCCTTTTTCATGGTTGGGTCTTCTTGCCAATTTACTTTCATGTACCAAGCGGCTAAAGCTACCAACGCTACACCAATGCCCATCCATTGATGAAGAAATAAAGTTTCTTCACTGTATTCACCAGAACTTGAAAGTAAATAACCAAAAATACATGAGATAACCGCCGTGAGCATTCCCAAAAATAAAATGGGAGCAATGGCAGGTTGTAAGGCAGTTAATCCTTTTTTGCGAGAAATCAATTCTAAAATCGCTGCAATCATCAACATCCCAATCGGTAAATGAACTACCACAGGATGAAAATGTCCAAAAAACATTGCCCAGTCTGAAGGAGCATTGGCTTGTAAAAAAATCATAATTTCTTATTTTAGAGAAAAGCAATAGGCTTTAGCCTGTAAGCTTTTTCTACTCAAAATTTACTCTTTTTAAAAGTACTTTAATTTCTATGGCTGGTTTCCAGTCCCTTGCTGTTGGAAAGGAAATATTAATTCCCTAATACACACACAAGGGGAGTTCTAATACAGCATTTCTGAATTCTAACTCAGTTTGAGTGAGCTGGTACTCAGATTTATTGAGTATTAACTCAGTTTGGGTGAGCTGGTACTCAGATTTTCTGAGCTTCAATACAGTTTGAGCGAGCTTTAACTCAGATTTATTGAGTACTAACTCAGTTTGGGTGAGCTGGTACTCAGATTTTCTGTATTCCTGCTCACTAAATCTGTACTCTAATACAGAAAATCTGAGTTACAATACAGTTTTAGCGAGTTAAGACCCTTTTCCGTGGTCTGTGGCACACAGAACACAGTGATGTAAGTGTTCTGTGTGCCACAGACCACGGGAAAGACACTCAAAACTCCGAACTAAAATTCACTCCTCATTCCGCACTCAAAACTCTAAACTAAAATTCACTCCTCATTCCAAACTCAAAACTCAGCATTAAAATCACTCCGCACTCAAAACACATCACTCCTAAGCAATTCTTTCTAATTTAATCGGATATGTTTTTTTAGAACTCCATTGTGGAACGTAAATATTTTCGTCTGAATCAACCCAAACATCGTGTGGGTGCATGAATACTTGATTCGGGTCGTCTTTATACTGGCGTTGTAGTTTTCCGTCTTTGTAAATCGGCTCAGAACCGCCCGGCGTTGATATTACTTTCATGTTTTTATCCATTACTTGGATATAGCCCGAATTATTCCAAGATTGGTCTGAACTTCTGTATGCTGCCGCAAAAATATAATCGCCATGCAATACTGGGCGACAGACGAACGTACCGGGCAAATGATATACCGCTAAAAATTTACCGTCTAAAGTAAATCTTTTCATACAAGTATGCGAACGGTCGGTTATCAATAAAGTGGGATTCTTTTTATCACGAGTATCTACTAAAATGCCATGACAAGTATCAAATTTTTCATCTGAATATTCTTTTGAATATCCACCAAAATGACGAATGTATCTTCCTTTGCTGTCGTACTGTGTAATGTATTGTGAACCGTAACCATCAGCCACATAAATATCTCCATTGGCTGGATTTACCGCTGTTTCCGTTGGGACAAATCGGTTGGGAGATTCGTAAACGCCCGTTTCTTTTGGGTACTCCAACTTCATTACTTCACGACCTTTCAAATCTGTTTTAATCACTTGATGACGAGCATTATCGCAAATGAATAGAAATTGTTCACTGCCTTCGTTTGAAATCGTCAAACCATGTGCGCCGGGATAAGTCGTTCCCCAAGCTTCCAACAATTTTCCTGATTTATCATAAATCAAAATATTGTTTTTGGTTTCGTTGGTACACATAATCAAACGACCTTTGGCATCTTCCACCATTTCGTGGCAATCATTTACAGGGTTTTTATCAGCATCCAAAACGCCCCAGCCAGCCACTACTTTGTACTTATGAGAATTGTGTCCAATAACAATATTTTCCATTTTCTTTTGAATTTTATTTGCTGAAACTGAATTAACGACTAAACCAGTTCCCATCGCTAAAGTACTGGTTTTCAGAAAATTTCTTCTTGATTGATGCTCGTTCATTGATTATGATTTGTGATATTCGTTGAAAAGTAATTTATTTCCAAAAGGGTCAATTAAGTTGATAATTCGGGCATCCCAAAAAGCCTCTTCAATTGAAGGACGATAATACTTGTATGGCTTCGCTTGCAATTCTTGAAAGAAACTTTCGATGTCTGTACAGTTGATGAATACTTTTGCAACAGGCGAACAATCTCCAACGTGTTCAGTCAAATGAAAAGTCAATTCCTCTCTTGAAATCTGGATATAATAGGGCGTATTTTCTTCAAATTGATGAGACCAATCTTCTTTAAAACCCAGCCAATCAATGTAAAATTCTTTAGCTTTATCGACATCAAAAATTCTCAACAAAGGAATTGTCTTTTCTATTTTCATCTTATTTCTCTAACTCAATTACATTATCAATTTCGTTCTTATCTAAAGCAGCAATGTCAAAAACGAAGTAATTATTATCTAATTTTTGGAATTTAATCGGCGTTCCATTCTTAAATAATTTAGCCGTTTTAAATGCTTGTGGGATTTTTAACATGAATTTATCATCCTTGAACTTCAGTAAATGAAGATAGGTTTTGCTCCCTTTTTCAGTAACCGCTCCCCACTCTTGCGGACGAATAAATCCACCTTTTGTGCCGTAAATAGTCTCGCCATAAACTTTTGTCCATTCTCCTACTTTGGCTAAACGCTCTACAAATTCTGGTTGAATTTCTCCATTCGGCATTGGTCCAACGTTTAATAAGAAATTCGCACCATAACCAGAAGCACGCACCAAGTAATCTACCAATTGTTTTGGCGATTTATAATTATCATCTTTGATATTATAACCCCAAGCTCCGTTGAGTGTCTCACAAGTTTCTAAGGGTAAAGTAGAAATTTCTTGTCCACTCAAACCACCTTTATTTTCGCCCGGCAAATCACGCTCAAACATTTGGAAATCTTCTCCCGGAATCGGACTTAAATGATGATTATTTCCAATTAAACATTGTGGTTGAAGTTTGTGAATCAAACTATAAATTTCTTCATACTTCCAATCAATTTTAGATTGTAAGGTTTTATCGTGGTCGTTGTCTAATTGGTCCCAATGTCCGTCAAACCAAATGGCTGATACTTCTCCATATTTAGTCAACAATTCTGTTAATTGACTTTTCATGAATGCCAAATAACTGGCATAATCGCTTTTTTTCGTGCGTCCAGTTCCTTTACCTGTTTTTCCTGTTTCATAAGGATAATCGTCACGATACCAGTCTAATAATGAGTAATAAAAACAAATTTTGATGCCTTGTTTGTGACATTCGTCTGCCAATTCTTTTACAATATCTCTTTTGAATGGCGTGTTCATAATGTTCCAGTCCGACTGCTTAGTAGCGAAATTGCTGAAACTATCATGGTGACGAGTAATTAAAGTAATGTACTTCATGCCTGCACCTTTGGCGATGTCCACCCAAGTTTTAGCATTGAAATCAACAGGATTGAAGGTTTTCTGTAATCGCTTATAATCCTTCACAGGAATATTTTTTATCTGCATTACCCATTCGCCATCACCCAGAATACTCGAAACGCCCCAGTGAATAAACATTCCAAAACGGGCTTTTTGAAATTCTTCACGAGCTTTAATATTTTCAGGACTTGGCGTGTAACCAGTCTGAGCAATGGCAGACAAACTTGTCAATAAAACTAAAAATGCAATTTGTATCTTTCTCATGATATTATATAAGGTTTGTTTTACAGAGGTAAGATATATCTTGCTGATATATACTCTTATTACCTTATCCTGCCCAATCAGGACAGCACTGATTGAATCACTTTTCCACTTGTATCGGTCAGTCTAAAATTTCTTCCTTGAAATGGATACGTAAATTCTTCATGGTTGAAACCCAAACAGTGCATAATCGTCGCTTGTAAATCAAAAACAGAAGTACGGTCTTTGATACCGACATAGCCCACAGGGTCGGTTTCGCCATGCGAGTAACCGCCTTTGATACCTCCGCCTGCCATCCAAACTGTAAAAGCTTCTGTATGATGGTCTCTTCCTTTGAAGGCAGCGGCTTTGCCTTCACGGTTTTCTGCCATTGGTGTTCTGCCAAATTCTGCTCCCCAAACGATGAGTGTTTCGTCTAATAAACCACGCTGTTTTAAATCTTGAATTAAAGCAGTAACTGGTTTATCGACTGTAGCACATTTATTTTTCAAGCCATTTTTTACATCAGTACTTTCGGAAGCACCTCCGTGCGAATCCCAACCCCAATCAAACAATTGAACAAAACGTACTCCTTGTTCTACTAATTTTCTGGCTAATAAACAGTTATTAGCAAAAGATTCTTTTCCCAATTCTGTACCATACTTTTCATGAATATAGGCTGGTTCTTTAGTAATATCCATTACTTCAGGAACAGTAGTTTGCATTTTAAAAGCCATTTCGTATTGCGAAATTCTGGCTAAGGTTTCGGGGTCGTGAAATTCTTCGTAAGATTCTTTATTGATTTCGGTAATGGCATCAATCGTATTTTTCCTTAAATCTCGATTAATCCCTGTTGGGTCAGAAATGTACAAAACGGGTTCACCTTGGTTTCTACATTGAACGCCTTGATAAACCGAAGGCAAAAAACCACTTCCCCACAATGCTTTTCCGCCATCTGGATTTTTTCCGCCCGAAGTAAGTACCATATAACCCGGCAAATTTTGGTTTTCTGAACCTAAGCCATAGGTTGCCCAAGTACCCGTACTTGGTCGTCCCAAGCGAGCTGAACCTGTGTGAAGTAATAACTGAGCAGGAGCATGATTGAACTGATCGGTGTACATTGATTTTAAAAATGAAATATCATCTGCAACCGTTTGTAAATGAGGAATATTATCCGACATCCACGCTCCGCTTTTTCCTACTTGCTGGAATTGGGCTTGCGGTCCCATCATTTGCGGAACACCACGAATAAAGGCAAATTTTTTCCCTTCCAGAAATGACGGTGGACAACTTTGTCCATCCAACTTCATGAGTTCAGGTTTATAATCAAATAATTCTAATTGCGAAGGAGCACCCGCCATGTGCAAGTAAATAACCGACTTTGCTTTTCCTGCAAAATGTGGCATTTTTGGCGATAATGGATTGGTAATACTTGCCAAATTATTTTGCGGAGTACTTCCGCAACTTTGTAATAAAGAACCCATAGCCATCATACCCAAACCAGTAGTACACTGTTTTAGAAAATGCCGACGTGTTTCGTGGCGAAGCGTTTCAAAAAGAAGTTCTTCTCGTAAATTTTTCATAATTGCCATCAACTTTATACTAATTTGATAAAGGAGTTTTGTACATTTTTTCCCGCTTATTGTCAGAGATTTTTACTGAATTTTCAATAATAAACCAGGTGCGGCTAAAGTCGCACCCTATTGAAAAAATCATCCAAAATCAATAGGGTGGGACTTCAGTCCCATCCCATTGAAAATTCCCATCCGAAATCATGAATCCCAAATCCCAAATTCAGGTGCGGCTAAAGTCGCACCCTATTGAAAAAAAATTATTCCGAAATCCCAAATTCATGTGCTAAAGTCGCACCTATTGAAAAAAATTCTATCCGAAATCCGAAATCACAAATCCCAAATCAAAATCATTCTTTCATGATAAATTCATCCAAATTCAATAAAGTACTTGCTACCAATGTTTTGGCAGCTAAGTCTGGAATATTTTTTAGTTTTATATTATCATCAGGACAAACATTGAGTAATTTTTCAGCCTCAACTCTATTTTTCTGATAAGTTTGAAAAGTAATGGTATAAAGCTTTTTCAAAACCGCTAATTTCTTTTCACTAATCGTTTTACACATCGTAAATTGGTAAGTATTGCTAATCTGTTCGTCAATCGTCCCTCCTACTTTATCCATTTTTTTTGCCAGATTTTTGGCACATTCCAGATAAACAGGGTCATTCAACGTAACGAGTGCCTGCAAAGGCGTATTGGTTCTGATTCTTCTTGCCAAACAAATATCACGATTCGCCCCATCGAAAGTAATCATGGAAGGATAAGGTGTTGAGCGTCGCCAATAAGTATATAACGCTCTTCGATACTGATCTTCTTTATCACTCAGTTTCCAAGCCATACTGCTGTAAGGCGTGTTCCAAATGCCATCAGGCTGATAAGGCATTACACTTTTTCCATACATTTTATCGCTCAATAAACCACTGACCAACAAAGCTTGGTCACGAATTTGTTCGGCAGACAAACGTACTCTTGGTCCACGTGCTAACAAACGATTCATCGGGTCTTTAGCTAATAATTCTTCATTGGCTTTTGAATCTTGCTGATAAGTTGCCGACATCACGATTTCTTTCAATAGCTTTTTAGGTTTCCATTGATATTCATCTGTGAATTTTACCGCTAAAAAATCTAATAAAGCTGAATTCGTTGGCGTAAAACCTTGTGTGCCAAAATCTTCTAAGGTTTCGACCAAGCCTGTCCCAAAAATCTGTTCCCAAAAACGATTAACTGCTACTCTGGCGGTTAATGGATTTTCTTTACTTCCCAACCACATTGCTAAACCCAAGCGATTTTTGGGTGCATTTTTAGGTAATTTCCCTAATGAAGTAGGAATATCTGGTTGTACCAATGTTGTTTTGGTTAACCAATTGCCTCGCTCCCAAACGTGTGTTTGGCGAGCGTACTCTTTCGGAGAATCGAGCATTACTGGCGTATTTTCTGTATTGGCACTGACCAATTCCAAAAATATCTTTTTCTTTTCGGCAAAATCAGCTCTTTCTCTTCCCGGAAATTCTGGCAATAAAGTAAAGCTTCCGATGATACAAGTACTTTGGTCAGGTTTTACTTTAGCATTTTTAAAAGTTAAATACCAATCTTGACGACCGTCCATTTTGGGTAAATCATACAATTGATAATCCCAAGAATTTGTCCAACCTCTTTTCTCAGTTGTGTCTAATTTTATCGTCGTTAATACTTTTCCAGTTAAAGAGCCTAAACGAATTTCCATCAAAGTAGAACTTCCAGTTTTATTTCCATAAGCTACCAAAAGCTGGCGTTTCCCTGCTAAGGGCAAAGATTTAAAACGAACAGAACCACCATTTCTAACACCTAAGTATTTAGTATCTGCCAAAGCTCCATTGATAAATTGGTCGCCCGCATGTGGATGAATTTTAGGTTCTAAAAAAGTTAAGTATTCAGTAATTTCTTTTTCTTGCTGAAGACTGAAATTTGTCTTTAACCAATACTGTAAATTCGCCAATTTAACTTTGTCTTCGGGCTGATTGAATTGTCGTAAATAAGGCGAATCATCTGGCACATCTTCATCACGAGTATTATAAAAAAACGCCATTGATTTATAATAATCCTCATGCCGAATAGGGTCGTAAGGATGAGAATGACATTGTACACAGGCAAAAGTGGTTGATTGAAAAACCTCCCAAGTTGTGTTTACTCTGTCCACCATTGTAGCATTTCTAAACTCTTCATCATCCGTTCCGCCTTCATCATTATTTACTGTATTACGGTGAAAAGCCGTGGCAATGTACTGCTCTTCGGTAGGGTTTTTCAATAAATCTCCCGCCAATTGTTCCTTAATAAACTGATTGTAAGGCATATCTTTATTAAAAGCCTTAATTACATAGTCTCGATATTGCCAGATATTTCTGCCTTCGTCTTTTTCGTAGCCTTTGGTATCCGAATATCTTGCCATATCCAACCACATTCCAGCCCAACGTTCACCGTACTGTGGAGAAGCCAATAAAGTATCAACTAATTTCTCATAAGCATTTTCTGAATTATCTTTCAAAAAATCCTGCATTTGCTTTTCGGTTGGTGGCAAACCTGTTAAATCTAAACAAACTCTTCTTAATAAAATCGCTTTATCAGCTTGTTTTGAAGGTGCTAAATCTTCTTCGTCTAACTTATTTTTTACGAAATAATCAATGTCATTTTTCTCCCATTTTTCAGAAAACAAACTAAAGAATCCAGCGAAAAAGCCTTTGTTGGGTACTTTTGGCATTTCGGGTTTTACAAAAGCCCAATGTTCGCCCCAATTTGCTCCTTCGTTCACCCATTTTGTTAGGATTTCAATTTCTTCTTTCTTCAAAGGTTCTTTTTTCAAAGGCATCCTTTCCTCTCGGTCTTTATGCGTCAGGCGAATGATAAATTCAGAATGTTTGGCATCGCCAGGAATGATGGCAGGTTTTCCAGATTCTGTTTTACCCAAAGCTTCTTCTCTAAATAACAAACTAAAACCACCTTGCTTTTTTACGCCACCGTGACAAGCAATACAGTGTTTGTTCAGAATCGGTTTTACTTCTGTGCTGTAATTTACTTTGTTGCCTTCTCCCAAAAATGAATACACAGAATATCCTCCGATAATGATAATGATACTAATGAAGAGTAATTTATTCGTATTCATAAAAATTTATTGAGTAATTCTTTATCTATTGAGTGATTGATTGAATGAGTGATTTAGTGATTATAAGTAATGTCCTGAATCCATAATTTGTTATATTTTATAACCAAACAATCCGTAGCGGCAACCCTTGCGGTTGCCCATCTATTATGAGAAGGCAACCGCAAGGGTTGCCGCTACGGATAAAAGAAAAAATAAAGTTATAAAGCCTTTTAGTCTTAATGTATTTCTCGTAATTACCAATCCCAATTTATCCACTTCTAAATAGTAGATAAATCTTTAAAATACTGTCCGTAAGTGTAATGAAAAAGCGATAGGCTATATGCTTTAGGCAAGGACAACTCCTCACTCACAATTCACAACTCAGGCTAATGTCCCAAAAACACATCTTCCAACTCCTCCAATGTCTTTCCTTTGGTTTCTTTTACTTTTAATTTAACGAACCAAAAACCTGCAAAACACACCACGGCGTACATCCAGAATGGACCAAAAGTACCAAGTTTTTCCGCCAAAATAGGGAATGTAAATACCAAGACAAAATAGGCTCCCCACAAAGCCAAAATAGCAATAGAAGAAGCTTTTCCTCTGATTTTATTAGGGAAAATTTCTGAAATTAACACCCAAGTAACAGGTGCTAAAGAACAAGCATAAATACTAATTGCCATCAATACAAAAAGAGAAAGTACTCGTGGGTCGGCTTGGTTTTTCAAGAGTAAAGCAATGATAATGTACAGAAAAGAAAGTCCTAAAGCACCAATCAACATCAAAGGTTTTCTACCTAATTTATCTACTTGATACATCGCTACGATGGTAAATATCAGATTGATAACTCCTATCGCAACAGTTTCAAAAAGTTGTCTGTCGAGATTTGCACCAACTGTTTCAAAAATGGTTGAAGTATAATTAAAAACCACATTGATACCACATAATTGCTGAAAAACAGCCAAACCGATTCCTACCAAAACAGCAGGACGGTAATCAATGTTGAAGAGTAAGGCAAAAGATTCTTTTTGAACATTTAATAATGATTTTTCAACATCAACTAAAGTCTTCTGAGCAAAATCTTTTCCTCCAATTTTTGTTAAAATCGTTTCTCCTAAAGCTACTTGTCCATTCTGAATTAACCAACGTGGACTTTCAGGCAACCAAAATACTCCGATAAAAAAAGCAAGCGAAGGAATTGTGCCTAAACCAAACATCCATCGCCAAGCATCTGGTCCAATCGTAGAAAGCTTGTAATTAACCAAATTGGTAATTAAAATTCCAATAACAATCGTTAATTGGTTGATTGACACATTTCTACCTCTAATTTCAGCAGGAGAAACCTCTGCAATGTACATCGGACTAAGCATTGAAGCCATTCCTACACCAACGCCAGCAATAAATCTCATACTAATAAAGATGGATAAAGTACTGGAAAATGCCATTCCTAAAGAAGATAAAGCAAAAACCAATGCAGAAATCATCAGGGCTGGTCTTCTTCCATATTTATCGGCAATTCTTCCCGCCAACATACAACCTAACATACAACCTAATGCTAGTGAACCAGTTAAAAAACCTTCCCACCAAGCATTGAGAGCAAATACTTCTCTTAAAAAAGGTAATGTTCCAGAAATAACGGCAAAGTCGAAGCCAAAAAGATAGCCACCAAGTGCTGAAATGAATGAAATGACAAATGTATATCGAGTATTGTTATTTATATTTTCCATTAATCTATTTAAATATATTTATATTTAATTGCAAATTTATTAGTTTCAATACTACTTTTACATATCTATTTTTACGAAATACATAGATAATATTATTAAACAAGATTTTAATGATTGAGAAACAAGAAGGCTTTGTCGGGCAACGAACTTATATCATGCCTAATGAATTATTAACCCGAATTGCCAAGCATCCATTAGTTGAAGCCTTGCACATTACGGATATTGGTTATTATCCAAAAGCGGGTTTTCATGCACGAGAAAGGCAATATGGTTGCCAGCAACATATATTGATTTACTGTGTGCAGGGCGAAGGTTGGTTTGAAATCAATCAACAAAAACATCTTGTAAAACCCGACCATTTTTTTATTCTACCTGCCAATATTGCTCATAGTTATGGTGCAAACCTAAGTAATCCGTGGTCTATTTATTGGGTGCATTTTACGGGTTCTCGTTCATCGCATTATCTTGATTTTTTAATAGATGATTCTGAAAATTATGCCCCGATTATGATGCCGCCAAACAGCGAACGAATCGTAATGTTTGATGACATTATTTCACACATCGAGATGTCTTTCAACGACGATAATATTGTTTATGCAAACACCAGTTTTTCACATTTTCTCACTACTTTCAAAGCATCTGTTTTCAATCCCAATCCACAGCAATCATCCGACGCAGATCCAATCAGTGTTGTGATTTCTTATATGAAAGCACATCTTACTAAAACGCTTACTTTAGAACAATTAGCGGAAGTTGCTGGGATGTCAGCTTCGCACTTTTCAGCAGTTTTTCGCCAAAAAGTACAAAGCTCTCCTATCAACTTTTTCACTTTTCTCAAGATTCAACAGGCTTGTCGTTTATTGGAATATAGCAAGTTGAGAGTAAAAGAAATTGCCTATCAAATTGGTTATAATGACCCTTATCATTTCAGCAGAGTATTCACTACCGTTATGGGAATTTCTCCACGAGATTTTAGAAAAATGGGCAAACATTAGATTATTATGCTGCTTTAAGCTGTAGGCAATAGGCTTTATGCTGTTGGCTGAAAGCCAAATTCAGGAATAAAGTATACTTTTTTGCTTATAGATTAGTGCCTACAGCTTACAGCCCAATGCCTAAAGCGAAAAACTTTTCAAAAAGTCGATCATATTTTTATGTAAAATAGCTCCTTGATGATTGATATTCATTACTAAAATTCTATCAAAAAAGATTTGGGCTTCTTCATAAAATCCTAAACCTAAATGCCCTAAAGCGATTAAATAAAGGCAGTGAATTTGATTTCTTTCATTTAAATCAGCATCAAAAACCAATAAATCGGGTAAAGACACAGCGAAGTAATCAATTTTTACTTCATCGTTTTGATGAACTTCTCCAAAGCCAATCAGTCTATGAAAAAGTGCTTCTGCCTTTTCAATATTTCCTAATTTTTTCCAAGCTAAGCCTTGGTAGAAAATCTTATCAGGTTGTTGATCATTATAAAAAATTGCCTGTGCGGGTTCGTCTAAACCTATAATTGCTAACTGAAAATTTTCTTTCGCTTTTTCAGACATAGCTAAACCTTCATACGCCAAACCTTTTAAATAGAAAATATCGTTTTCTTGTACGCCAAACAATTTGCCTTCACCTAAATTAATTGGATACTTTTCTGCTGCATTTAACAAGTGTAAAGCTTCTTCAAAATTTTGATTGAGAATAGCTTTTTTGGCTAATTCAAGATGACAAATCAAGTATTGTCCAACTACTTTTCCTTCGCCACCTTCCCAAGGATGAAACTGTCGGGAAGCTAATAATTCAACTGCTTTTTCATAATTTCCTAATTGATTATGTAAAGTGATTCTTTCTAAAAATAAATCATCTCGCTGATTACTCACCTCAAGGTCATTTTCCAATAAATTCAATCGTTCTTGTGGATTGTAATTCAGCTTTTTATACAATTGGTCAAGCTCCATCAACACTCTGGCATCTTTCTGATCTAAAGAAAAAGCCTTTTCCATTGCTTCAAGCGATTTTTTAGCATCATTGAGTTTATTAAAATAAGCTAAAGATAAATTTCTAAAAACCGTCGGGAAATTATCATTTAAACTCGCCGAACGTTCCCAACAAGCAATGGCTTCGGGATATTGGCGATTGGCGTACCAAAAATTTCCTAAGAAATAATGGGCATTGGCATCCAATGGATTTTGTTCAATTGCCCAAGTAAGCACTACTACTTCGTCTAAACGATTTGGAAATACATAAGCAGGATTGGCTTCTTGTGCTTTTTCCAGAAAGCGGTTTTGTTGTAATTTATCGCCCAAATTATTATTGATAAACGCCATAAAATAATACAACATTGGATACGCTTCTTTACTTTCGGAAAGGTGAACCGACAATAAATCCGCAGCTTCCTGATATAAACCAGCCTCTAAATAATCGGTAGCATATTCCAGATAAGTGTGTACATTTTGGCGAAGAAGAGTAGTAAAACTTGTGAAAGTTTCTTTGGCTAAATTTTTATCAAAAGCCTTTTCAATAAGGTATTTTTCAAACAAGCAACCCACATTGAATTGATCAATCTGTAAACTTTCTTCTATCAGCTTTAGGGCTTCTTCTTTTCTGTTCAAATGCCGAAGAATGACTACTTTCAAATGGCGAGCGGAATGTCCATGCCAATTTTTAATCATCGACTTCGACACTTCTTCTAAAGCCTGAGCATATTTTCCTCTTCTGGTAGAAATTCTTGCCAAAGCCAAATAAGCATTGTCTTGCCAAGCGGCGTTCCAAGTGGCTTTAAAAAATACTTCGTAGGCTTCGTCATACAATCCCAACTTGGTTAAACATAAACCTAAATTGAAAAATGCTTCTCCATCATAAGGATTTGGATTTCTTTGGCTTAGTGTCTGAATAGCTTTTTCAAAATACGGTTTTGCTTTTAAAAATTGTCCACGTTTGTAATACCACAAGCCCATTGCATTGTTTGAACGAATATCTTGTGGGTCACGGCGAAGTACTTCTTCGTAATAATCTGTCGCCAAATAAGTAGCGTGACGATACTGCTCGATGTGTTGACCTGTCAGAAACAATTGTTCGTTACTCTCAATTTCAGCAGGCATTTTCGCAGCCATTGCAGGTGCTGGAATCTCTTTATCAACCTGTAATTCTGGCTGATAAGCCACTAATTTAGTGCCATCGGAAGCTGATAAACGCAAACGCAATTGTTCCACTTGAATATCCGTGTAAGGCAAATAATGATGAAATGTTTGTGCTGGCGAAATATCAATGATGTCGGCAAAAATAACTTTATCATTCAAACTCAATTCAATCTTAGCTTTCGGGTACGAAGCCGTCGTGTAAGCTTTGATATGAATAATATTATTTTCGTACTCCAAATTAATGGCCGCTTCTTTAGTGGCATTTTTTACAATACCGATTTCGCTGTAAGGCATAAAGTACTGCACAAAACGACGTTCTTCGTTGGGCATAATCCATGAAAAATCGGGCTGATTATCAGTAAAAACGCCCGTCATCAATTCAATATAAGGACCGTCTTCATCCGTCAAATTTCTGTCCCAAGCATAGCCAAATTCTCCATTTCCCCAAGTCCATTGTTTTTTTCCGGGCGAAACATGATGATTTGCCACGTGTAGCAAACCGCCTTTACTGTCGTTTTCATAACCGCCCATAAAATCATACTTCGATTTTATCGCCATATAAGAAGTAGGCACAGGAATATTTTTGTACCAAGAAATATCAGTTCCGGGCGAATAATCTACTTTATAATAAGTGCCTTTGGCGATTGGAAACGAAGAAACATCTCGTTTTCCGTGGTCAAAAACAGCATAAACATCTGGCGGAAAAACAGATTGATAATGATCATTTACCTTTACTGCTGGATTTGCCCACCAAAGAAAAGTCTGCGGAATACTTGTTCGGTTATACAATACTCCCTGAATTTCTAAATAAGCTTTATCTGGATGCAAAGTAAAACCCGCCATGCCTTTGGTACGAAACATGCGTTCTACTTCACTAACCCAAACTGTTTTTGAGCCATCTGCATTTTCTTCAATCGTAAAATCAATAGGTTCAAAAGTACTCGGACGATGATGTTGTGGCCAATTAAATTCTATTCCGCCCGAAATCCACGGGCCTGTTAAACCCACCAAAGCGGGTTTGATAACTTGATTGTAATAAATAAAATGGCGTTGTTTTACTTTGTCATAAGCCATTTGGATTCTTCCACCCAACTCTGGCAAAATCATAATTTTCAAATATTGATTTTCCAGATAAATAGCTTGATAACTTTTATCTTCTTTGGTATCTTCTATTTTTTCAATGACAGCGTGCGGATATACTACTCCGCTACTTCCTTGGTAAACTCTTTTTTCTAAAAACATCGGATTCTTCTCGGGCTTTCCAATGCCATAAGTAGGAATCACAACAGTTTCTTCCCAAACATTCACTAATTGATTATTCATAATTTGTGTGTAATTTCTTGGTTAAGGTTTTACAAAATACCCTGTGAAAATGTAAAATCTACTTAGTTTTTACTTTCGAACAATCCTTTCAAAGCAGGTATTTCCATTTGTTGGGTCGGATTAAACGCTTTGCAGTTCAGATATTTTAATAAACTATATTTTAACTGACGAGTAGCAGGACGTTGGTCGATATTGTTAGTTAAATCAATGCTACAAACCATCAATTTGCCTTTGCCTACTTTTGCCTCAAAAGCCAAAGCAAGTCTGCGATTTTCAAACCAAGTATCAATGGGTTGAATACTTGCCTTCAAAGAAGTAGGGAATTCATCCAGAATTATCGCTTGTGAATGACTCATAATGTCTTGCCACTGATAATTGCTAAAAGACTCTGTTGGAAATTCATTGAAAATAGGACTTTTCGGATTACAAGTAATTCCTAAAGTGTGTGGCCCTTGTCCGCTTGTCCAAGCTGTATTCCAGAAAATACTCGAAAAACCAACTTTTACGTCTGCTCCTTTTCCTTTTTTTACTTGATTATAAGCTAACAGTAAAACCGTTTTTCCAGCTTCTAATTGTTGTATAATTTCAGGATTCAGAGACTCGGCAATTAGCACATTTCCAGTAGCAGATGCTACCGAAAGTTTGGAAGGATAAACCCAAAAATCCCAGCTATTTTTAATCTCAGTACCTTCAATACTTAATTTCAAGACCAATTTCTGAGCTTTCGTAAAGACTGTTAACGATTCTTTTAGCTGACCAATGGTTTGTACATTATCAATATCAACTTGTTCTTTGATGAAAAATCCTTTCCGTTGCACTTTACCTGATTCATCCACAATCTGCCACAAAATTTTAGCATTCTTTAACGCCTTTGCTCCGAAATGAGCCATTTCTAAAGTAGCTTCCATATTTTCCTGATTGGTATAAATCAAAGAAGTAAAACGAGCTAACAAAACAGTGGTGTTGCAAAAAGTACGATATTCTTCGGGCGAAGTATAGCCTTTTGATTCCCAAAAAGCATCTAAAGCACCGACCAAAGCCGTTCCTTGTCCAGGGAAATCGTGTAAGCCCAATAACTGAAAACCACCAAAACCGGGAGTACGCAAAGCGGCTTCAATATCAGCTTTATAACAAAGTGTTTGCAAACGCCCAGAAGCATATAGAAAATCTTCTGCTTGATTGCCCATGCCTTTAGCTTCTAAAGTTTCTTTGAAAATCTCAAAATTAGTTGCCTTCAAAACACCCGTATATTTCGATATTTCCTTTAAGTTGGGGTATGCACACCATTGTCCTATTTCGTGACTAATGTAAGGCTGATTGGCTGTGCCACCAGTTCTTTTTCGCCAATCGTAAAATGTGTTGGGTTTTTCTTTGTTGATGATACTGTTCGTCTCTTCGCCCCAACGCTGAATACGGGCATCTGAATGAATATTGAATTGGTTTTCGGGCAAAATTGGCCAACCTGCACCACTGGTATATAAACGACGAGTATCTTTTTGTTTGAAATGCTCAACCCATTTTCCAAGAAAATCATTTTGATTGATTCCCGCAGGTTCGTTGCCGTAAGACATCATGCAAAAAGAAGGATGGTTGCCATAATTTTTTAAAATGCGTTCTGATTCTTTGTAAATAAAATCATCGACTAAACCGCCCGTGCCAACCGCACTTCCTTGATTTGCCCAAAGCGGACTTTCTACATACAAATAAACGCCCAAACTATCTGCGACTTGAAAGGCAACTTCTGGCGGACACCAAGAGTGAAAACGCAAGTGATTGAGTCCATAACTTTTGATGGTGGTGAAGATTTTATTCCAATAAGTACGCTCAGTAGAAGGATAGCCCGTCAATGGAAACCCTGCACAATCTACATCGCCACGCAAGAAAATTGGGCGACCATTGATGGCAATTCGAGAACCAATTGTTGACATTTCACGCATTCCGAAAGTCGATACTTTTTCAGAAACGATTGTTCCTTTTTCATCCACTAATTGCGTTTTTAATTGGTATAAATTAGGTGAAAATTCATCCCAAAGTTCAGGGTTTGGAATGCGATAAGTAGTGCTAAGGTTTGTCGTTTCCGTTGAAAAAGTGACTGCTTCTTCTTGTGCTGGCAAAAGTGTTTTATTTCCTTGCAGACTTTGTACTTGGTAAATCACTTTTCCTTTAAAAGCCTGATTCCTTGTCTGTTTTAAGCCCAAAGCAATCTGTACCGACGAAGAAGAAAGATGGGGAAAAATCTGAATATCTTCGATATTCGTAGAGGCTTTTGCTTCTAAAGAAATCTCCCCAACTATTCCATTCCAATTGGTTTGTGTATGCTCAGTAATGCTTGAAGAATTTGGGCCAATATAGATTTTAATTCTGTTGTCAACACGAATCACAATCTCGTTATTTTTCTCTTTCAAAAGCCCTGTAATATCATATTGATGTGCCGTTACTAAACTATTTTGTGTACCTGCAAACTTGCCATTTACAAAAACACTTGTTTCCCAATGGCAACGTTCTAAGTTCAAAATAACGGTTTTCTTAGCCCAATTTTCAGGAATGGTAATTTTCTTTTTGTACCAAGCAGGAGCAGCAAAATACTTCGTGGATTTCAACCAAAAAGGGATTTTTATATCATTTTGGCGATATTTTGCATATTTTTCAGAGAAATAATAGCTACTATCAATCACATCGCCCGTCCAAGGGGTTTGTAAAGTAATGTCATCGCCTTTGCCATTTTCAGTTAATGAACCGGGCAATTGTACTTTTTCTGAATAGGAAACTTCCCACCAATGTTCTTGCAAACCTTTGTCTTTAGGGTCGAGTTTTAGCTCCCAAGTTCCTGCTAATGAAATTTTCTGTTGGGCAAAAATATCGAAGGAGAAAACCAAAAAAAATCCTAAGATAGATAAACTAATCAGTATTTGTCTTTTATTCATTTTTCTAAAATCTGTATTTTGTTTGATTCAAATATTTCTACAAAACAAGTTATTTCGAGTACTTCAAACCATAGCGGATTCATTTATTTTGATGGATAATTTTATGATTAATATTTTCATCGTAAATTTTTATTATCAAAACTCAATACTTTTAAAGTAGCATTATTCCGAGAAACAATTACCGACTTTTTAGTACTTGAATTACGAATTGAAATGATACTTTTACAATCTCCATCGGTGAAAAAACCTGTTTTCTCTAAAGCCAGTACTTCAAAATTTCCTTTACCATTTCCTTTCAAAACCGTTCCGTAAGAGGCATCATATCGCCCAGCAACAGGTTCTACGCCATAATCATTTCCGATTAAAATCATGTCTAAATTTCCGTCAACATCGAAGTCTTCTATCAAAATATCTTGACAAACTGACCACTGAACTGCATTGGGCAATGTCTTGAATTTAAAGTTATTATTACCCAAATTTTCAAGGTAAATACTCTCTTGAAGAAATACTTTTGTTATCATCGCAGCTTTGCGTTGTTCTTCTGAAAGTACATCGTTCATGGTGGCTTTGGCATACAATGCGTAAGTATTATACTTTGCTTTGAAGAAAGGAATTTGCCGAACAAGCTCGTCTCTGGATGGAATTGGATATTCAACGCCTTTCAAGAAATAAGAAGGAATGGCATCCCAACGACCATTATTATCGTAATCTGCCCCATAAATGGTCAGCGGTTCTTGTTTTGAAAAATGATAGCGATTGTTTGTTCCGAGGTTTCCTACCACAAAATCTATATCACCATCTTTGTCAAAATCAGCGGCTTTAATACAATTCCACAAACCATTTGATGCTGGAAAAGTATTGGTTTCTACCAATTCACCTTGCTTATTTTGAAACAAAGTGATGGGCATACACTCGCCAACGACGATTAAATCTTCCCAAGAATCATGGTCAACATCTGCCCAAATTGCCGAAGTAACCATGCCGATTGTTCGCAAATTAGGAGCAGAATTGTCCGTAATATCTTTAAAATAACCGCCTTCGTTACTCAACAAATAGCTTTCTCCAGCTTTTGGATATTGCAATGGATTTAGCCTTCCTCCTCTGAATATGTCCAAATCTCCGTCATGGTCAAAATCGTTTGCAATTACACAAGAACCACTATGCCCAATGTTAGGCAAGTGGTTCTTTGCCTGTGTAAAACTTCCTTTCCCATTATTCAAGTATAGGCGATCCTGATAATATTCTGAGCCATCGAAGTACTCGTTTGAGCCACTAACGATGTATAAATCCAAATCTTTATCGCTGTCTGCATCAAAAAATAATACGCCAACGTCTTCTTCATTTTTCTCCTGATTTTCTTTGGTTAAGGCAGTTTGTTGAAACTTTCCATTGGGCTTCTGAATGAATAACTTTCCTTCATGCAAGTACGAACCACCCACAAAAAAATCTTCTAAGCCGTCACCATTTACGTCACCAGAAGCCATTTTAGGTCCTTGTTGCGAAAGTTTGTGCATCAATAAAGTTTCCTGATTGTAATCCATATAAGGTTCTTCTTGATGAACAAAACCCTTCATAAAATTAGATTCATCTGAAAAAAGTGTAGTTTTTAGTGTGTTAATAATACTTTGCTTTTTAGCATTTTTATAGTCAGCCAGAAGTGTTTGATTGGCTTTTACATTTCGTAATACTTGTGTTTTCCCGTCAGACCAAAGTACTTGAACTGAATCAATTGTCGGGTTTTCTCCCAAACCAAAATGAACCAAAAAATCACTGGAAGACTGAAAACCTTTAGTAACCGACTGATGAATTTTCTGCAATTTTCCTTGTTGAAAAAGCGTAACATCACTTCCTAAACCAAAAGTATTTTGTGCTGTTCCTTGTAGTTTTACTTTTAAAAAAGCTTTTGTAGGCGTGTTATTTTTTAACAGAAAAGCTTCTTGATTGATGTTGTTCACAACTAAATCTAAATCGCCATCATTGTCAAAATCTGCATAAGCCGCACCATTTGAAAGCGAAGGCAAATCACCAAAAGCATCATTTGAAATATCTTTGAAAGTTAAATCTCCATTGTTGCGAAACAAATAATTTACTTTCTTAAGTGTATTCATTTTCAAAGCTCCTTTTTTCATCAAGTCGTCCACTTCCTTTTTTGAAGTACTTGCCTGAGCCATTTCTGTATTATAACTTACAAAATCTAAATCGGTAATATCTCGTAAATAACCATTGCTGATGAATAAATCTTTTTTCCCATCATTATCAAAATCTGCAAACAAAGGCGACCAACTCCAATCTGTACTATGAACACCTGCCAACTGAGCAATTTCAGAAAAATGCACTTTTCCATCAGGCGTTTTTCCAACATTCAGATGCAACATATTTCGCATAAATTGTGGATGATAGCCCAAAGCCAAACTTTGTTCGTACTGTACATAATTAGCTGGCCCCGCCATTTTTTTACGCTGTTCGTTATCGGCTGGAAGCATATCAACAGACATCAAATCAAATTTTCCATCATTATTAAAATCTGCAACATCGCTCCCCATTGAAAACTGACTATGATGCCCGAAAACCTCTTTGGCTGATTCCGTGAAAGTTCCATCATGATTATTGAGATAGAGTAAATCATTGGAAAGAAAATCGTTGCCTACAAAAATATCTTCCCAACCATCTTCATTTACGTCAGCTATGGATAAACCCAAACTCATTCCATCGTGAAGAATTCCAGCTTTTCGAGAAATGTCCGAGAAAGTGCCATTTCCATTATTTTGAAAAAGTTTATCGGCAGATAATCCACTTCCATCTGAAATGGGAGCAATTAAAGCATTAGGATTTCGGGTAGAATTTGTACTTGTGATGAAAAATAAATCTAAATCATTGTCTTTATCAAAATCAAAAAAAGCGGCTTGGTTACTGAAAGTTGTATCTGCCAAGCCATACTCTTTGGCAGATTCTATGAAACTAATTTTCCCTCCGCTAGAATGATTGATATATAATTGATTAGCTCGCTGAAAAGATGGATAATTTCCTGATTTGCAAACATAAATATCCAAAAGTCCATCGCCATTTACATCCGCCATGGTTACGCCCGTACTCCAACCTCCTTTTTTGATGCCTGCTTTTTCGGAAATATCTTCAAATTTGAAAGCAGATTTTTCTGTACTTCCCAAATTCAAATACAATTTATCGGCTACTTGGTTTCCTGTAAAATACACGTCCGTCAAACCATCATTATTAATATCGCCAACGGCAACACCGCCACCGTTATAGACATAATAATAATCAATCAGATTGAAGGAATCATTTTCAATGACAGTATTCTGAAAAGAAATGCCCGTTTCTGTCGAAGGCATTACTGTAAATAACTTTTCTTTTTCAGGTTGACAAGCACAAAAAAACAAGAGGAAAAGTACCGTTAATCTCTTCATAGAATTGGTTCAAATTAAAACAGAGGTTGAGTAAATATCTCGTCTTCAAAAAACAAAACATTCCAAATCTTGAAGATTTGGAATGTTAAAACTATTATTTTCAATCAAAAACTATTGCCATTCAGGATTTTGCTTCACATTTGGATTTCCTTGAATTTCAATCAATGGAATCGGCAATACATAATCTTTGGCTTTTACAGTTCTTCCTACTTTATAAGTATCAGAATAGCGTTTGATGTAAGCACCAAGATAATCTGGATTTCCGCCAAATTTACTTTTACGACGAAGTTCTGGATAACCTACTTGTTCAAAAGCAAATTCATGAATAATTTCATCAACAATCGCATCTCTCAAAGCCGATTGCGAAAGTCCTTTCAAAGGTTCTAAACCCGCTCTTTCACGCAATTTGTTAATACTGGCAAAAGCATCGCCTTGCCCGCTTTCATTACAAGCTTCCGAATGACCGAGTAAAACATCGGCAAAGCGTAAATAAATGGTATTTCTTTCAGCATTTGTATAAGAAGAAATATTTAATTCCACCAATTTTCCTGACCATGCTTTACTGAAAATTAGCTCAGAAGGATTGTTAGGATTTGCATTCGGGTCAACTAAACCACCAAAACGAGAAAGATTATAATCTGCTTTTTCGCTCCATTTTACCATTGGAAACTCTCCTTTTGAATTTTTAGCAGTACGTCCTGTTGGATACGATTCTATAAAAGTTGCGTCAATTCTTTTGTCGTTACTTTTATAAGACATTCTGAAATCTTTCGTCGCACTTAACCAACTCCAACCAGCACCGCCCAAATCACTTGGAAAATCCTCTGGATTAAAGTGTGCAGAGTGATTCGTATATTCTGCTGAATTTGCTTTGGCAGAAGCTTGTCCTTCAAAGATTCTTTCCCCTTGATTTTTATGACTTATATCAAAATTATTGCCAAAATCTGCATAAAGTGAAAGCCCACTGTTATTGATAATATCTTCAGAAGTAGCTTTTGCTTCTGCCCATTTTTGTCCCCATAATTGAGCCTTCATCAACAAAGTTTTTGCCGCCCATTTGGTTGCTCTACCAGCATCTGCACCTGTATAAGAAGCAGGTAAAACACTGGCTGCTGCACTACAGTCTGCATAGATTTGCTCAAGTACTTTTTGTTTTCCACCGTCATTACTTGGCAAATCGTTGTAGCTCTGGGTTGAAGTAATTTTCAAAGGCGGATTGTCAAAATATCTTACTAATTCATAATAATAAAACCCTCTTAAAAACTGTGCTTCTGCTTTGATACGTTTTAATTTATCTGCATTGGCGGCATCTTGGATTTTATCTGCCGTTTCGATAATATTATTCGCACGGTCGATTGAACGATAACACTGTTGCCAATAAGCGTTGATGTAGTCATCAGAAGCACTGATATTTCCTAAATTATATTGCAATGGACCTTTCTCCCAACCAACTTGATAACCGACCAAACATTCAAACACATAACGATTGTAAAAGTGATTGAACCAATCGCCATTACCCATCGTAAGGTCATCATAAACAGCATTTACGCCTAATTCAAGCTCTTTAGCTGATTGATAAAAAGTACTTGGGTTAATAAAATCTGGATTTTCTTTCAAATCCGAACATCCCGTTGCCGACAGTATCATCGCTGAAGCAAGTATGGATTTTGTATTTTTTATGATGAAATTTCTCATTTCTGTATTGCTAAAATTTTAATTTACAGTAAAATTCAATTTTGACAAAAGCTTAAAATCCAAGATTCAAACCGAACGTAATTGTTCTTGCTCTTGGATAAGCGTCATAGTCATCTCCACGATTCAAATTACTTTGTCCGCCATTGTTTACTTCTGGGTCAAAACCTTTGTATTTGGTAATTAAGAATAAATTTTGTCCGCTAACCGATACTCTTGCCGAACGAATAAATTTGTTGTTTACTGGAATTCTGTATCCCAACGAAATATTTTGCAGACGAATGAAAGAACCATCTTGAATAAAGAATGAAGACTTACGGAATGAAATAAAGTCTCTTCTTCCGTCAATTACTGGACGAGTACCATTTTGGTTTTCTGAACTCCAAGAATCAGTTAGGATATTAGTTAATTGATTGATTTTCTGAACACCATCACCAATTTCTGACTGTTGAAGGTTACGAATTTGGTTACCTTGAACACCTCTGAAAAATACGCCTAAATCAAAGTTTTTGTATTTAAAAGAAGTATTCATACCCCACACAAATTTTGGATTTGGATTACCTATAATTTTGTAGTCATCAGAAGTATATGCTCCATCATTGTTTACGTCAGTGTATTTTGGATAACCTGCTTTGGCTGAGTAACTCGCTCCTTCTGCATCCGTTTTGAATAAACCTGCGTATTCGTAACCACGCCAAACACCAATTGGATTGCCAGCTTCTACCCAACTTCCATCAATACCTAAGTGACCACTTGGGCTGCTTGCAAAGTATGGCGTACTTTTTCCTAAATCAGCAATTTCGTTTCTTACAAATGAAATATTTCCACCAATATCCCATTTAAAATCTCCTTTGTCGATGGCTTTGTAATTGGCTTCAAAGTCAACTCCTTTATTGGTCAATGAACCAGAATTCAACAAAACTGTGCTGAAACCTGTACTTTGTGCGATAGAAACGTAGAGTAATAAATCAGAAGTTTTAGTATTGTACCAGTCAACGGCTAAGTCTAAACGATTATTCAATAATCGAGTATTCAAACCAATATTCAACATCGCTGTTGATTCCCATTTCAAGTCTGGATTCGCAATATTGTTTGCACCATAACCAGCAGCCAATTGTCCACCAAAAATATAATTGAAAGGCACTAAACCAGAAACAGATTGATAAGGAGGAATATTTGAATTACCAGTAATACCATAACTTGCACGAAGTTTTAGGTCATTGATGACTTCCGAAATTTTTGAATTTTTGAAAAATTCTTCGTTAGCAATTTTCCAACCAATCGCTGCCGAAGGGAAAGTTGCCCATTTATTATTCGGACCAAATTTTGAAGAACCATCTCTACGAACCGTAATAGTCAATAAATACTTGTCTAAAGCAGAGTAATTTACTCTTCCGATAAAAGATTCTAAATTCCATTCTTGTCTTCCTGAGTATGGTGTTTGTGGTTTTGCTCCATTTTGTAAATTCATTGAATTGACATCATCTGAAGGCAAACCCCAAGAAGAAGCGGCATCATATTGGTTTACTTCGTGTTGATTGGTATAACCAGCCGTTACGTCAAGATTATGTCCTTTGCTCAAAGTTTTGGTATAAGTCAATAAATTTTCGTTCAATAAATTCGTAAGATTACGATTGAATTTATCTAGCTCACGACCATTCTGACGACCCAAACGAGTAAAACTATTATAGAATGATTTACGATTAGCATTCACCACATCAACCCCGATACTTGTCTTGAATTTCAAACCTTCGAGGATGTTGAACGTTACCCCAGAAGTACCAAAAATACGGTTAGTTACATCTTTGTCATAACCTTGTTTCGCTTCTGCTACTGGATTAATGCTAAAACGACCATCATAACTTGGGTAATTATAATTACCATTTTGGTCATAAATAGAAACAGTTGGATCTAAACCAAGTGCGGTAATAATCAAACCACCAGGGCCACCTCTATCGGTTGGCACATTACTTGATTCCATGTGGCTGTACGACCAGCTATTGCTTAAAGTAGCTTTTCCACCCAAGAAATCATTATCTAAATTCATACGAAATCCATAACGTTTGAAATCTGTACTAATCACAACACCCTGATTATCAAGAATATTTCCACTAAAAGCATATCGCATTCCTTTTGTTCCACCTGCAAATGTCAATTGATGACTTTGGATATTTCCTTGACGAGTAACAGCATCCAACCAGTTTGTACCTGCACCAGCCGCACTAATTTGAGCGGTGCTATAACGACCAGCTCCACCTTGGCTTACTTCCAATTTATTGATATATTTCATGTAGTCGTCCGCACGCATTACTTCAATTTTTCTGGCAATATCTTGCATTGAATATGAAGCATCGTAAGTCAAACGACCTTCCCCTTCTTTACCACGTTTTGTCGTAATCATCACTACTCCATTTGCTCCTCTTGAACCATAAATAGAAGTACCCGAAGCATCTTTCAATACTTCAATTGATTCAATATCATTCGGATTTAGCATCGCCAAAGCATTTGAGGGCTGTCTGTTACCGCCAGTTCCGAGTGCATTATTATCTGGGTAAATTGGTAATCCATCAATTACGTACAAAGGTTCTGAACCACTCAAAATTGAGTTCGGTCCTCTCACTCGCACCGAAAGCCCACCACCCGGAGCAGCCGAAGCTTGCGATACTTGTACCCCCGCTACTCTACCTTGCAAAGCTTGATCTAATGAAGAAACTGGAAATTCCTTAATCACCTCTCCTTTGATACTCGAAACCGAAGCCGTTAAATCACTCTTTTTCACTTGTCCATAACCTACAACCACTACTTCTTCTAAGGCTTGTACATCTACGGAGAGTTCTACATTTACATTAGTTTTATTGCCTATCGCAACTTCTTGAGATTTGAAACCCACAAAGCTAAATACCAATACCGCATTGGCAGGAACATCAATTTTGTAAGTACCGTCTAATGCCGTTGTAGTACCTCTTTTAGACTGTTTTTCAAAAATACTTACTCCTGCAAGCGTTTCATTATTGCTTCCTGTTACTTTTCCAGTAACCGACCTTTGGGCAAAGGTCGAAAACCCTGTGACAGCTAAAAGAATAAAACCATAAGCTATTCTTCTGCTTTTTTGTAATAATTGCTTCATATACAGTTTTATAATAGTTAAATGTTAATTAGAATATTATCGAAATAGTAAAATAAAATATTGAAATATTATAAATTTTACCTTGCAAAATTGATTGAAGTAGAGAAGCAAAACAATGGATATTTATTCAAAAGAATGGATGATATTATTGTTTGTCATATTATTTTTCTAAGTAATTTTATCGTTTTTCAAACAAGTCGAAATAACACAGAAAGTACTTACTACTCTAAAAAAACAGACATTTTTGTATTTTATCAAGATTAAACTCAATTCACGACCTACATTTCGCTAAAAGAATATAATAATTTCTGTTACTTGATGATAGATAATTAACTTATACGATTTTTGGGGAAGCAAAACATAGAGACATAAAAAAAACGACTTTGATTGCTCAAAGTCGTTTTTGTATTCTTTAAAAAAATTTTGGCTTATCTCGGACGACCGCCACCTGCTGCTGGAGTAGCCGCTGGTTGTTGTTGCTGTCCGCCACCGCCATTATCTCCACCGTCTTTCAAGTCATCGTTATTAACAGATTTCTTTCTTTTCTTCGGTGCATCAAAAGTCATTTTTCCAATACGGTAACTGAAGTTAATTTTAAAGTTCATGTTACGTAAAGTATTGGTACTTGTTTGCGAAATCGTTGATGATTCAATGCTGTTATTAATTTTGAATCCACCAGGCGTAAAGAAGTTTTCAGCACCTAAACCAATACTTCCTTTTTTGTTTAAGAAATCTTTCTTCACACTGAAACTATAGATTCCAAAACCACCTTGGCTACCTTGTAATTGTACTTGGCGACCACGGTAGAACGAGAATACTTGTAAACCCCAGCCTTTTGTAAGATTATAACTACCAAACATTCTGAAACTTGCTACCCAACCTTCATTTTTAGCGTTTAAAAGTGGGTTCGGGTTATTATTGTTCAACTTAGCGTAATATACATCTGTTCCTCCACCTAATTGGAATTTATTTGAGATATTAACATTTCCGAATAAATTCATTCCATAAGCATCTTCATTACCGATGTTTTGGTAAGTAGTCAAAAGGAATGGTCTTCCTTGTCCATCTACTTCATTTGTACGAATACTTTGGATAGAACCCGTTGTATTACGCATAAACAATGCAGTAGTCAAGAATGTATTTTTGAAAAACGTATTAACCGTAAATTCATAATTGTTGGTAAACTCTGGCGATAAGTTAGGGTTACCTTCTGTAACATTTGAAGGGTTAGAAGCATTACGGTTCGGGTTCAAGAATTGTAATGATGGTCTTTGAATACGACGATTATAAGCCAATTTCAAAGTAGTTCCACCTTTCAAACTTTTAGAAACATTGACACTTGGCACGAATGTTCCATAACTTGGAATATTAATGTCAGTTTTAGTACCACCTTCAGCTGTTTGAACTGCGTTAATGGTTGTGTATTCGTAACGTCCACCTGCTTTGAAGCTATATTTTTTCTTCGTCGTTAAAGTATAAGAAAAATATGATGCTGCAATATTTTGGTCATAATCTAATGAACCACTATTTCCAATCTGAGTAAAATTACTGTTTACTTGTCTGAAAATTCCTTTTCCACCAAATTCAATCATTTGTGTTTTACCGATTGGTGATTGATAGTCAGCTTGTACAGTAGCTTCTTGATTATAGCTTGGATTGATGTTTGTAATACGACTCAAAGAATCTGGTACGCCACGAATGATGTTTGTAAAATTATTTTTACGGTCGTTACGGCTGTATTGAGCTGACAAACTGAATTCTTGCTGTGGTTTTGCAAAAAGGTGAGTATAGTCAACATTCAAATCTACTGTTCCAGAGTTGTCTTTTGTTTCTACATCACGAATAGAAGAAGTACTTGTGCCATCAGCTCTCTTGATAACAGTAGAAAGAGCATCTTGAAAAGTATTTTGATTTCTTGCACCATAACGAGCAGATGCTGTAATCGAATTCGTTTTGTTGATGTCCCAATCCCAACCTAATTGATATGAGCCAAACAAACCATTGTTTCTAGTCGCTGCACTTTGTGTAGTACTTGTTCCATTCAATGCACCATTGGTTTTTGATAATTGTTCGTTCACAAAATCACCATTTACATTGTAAGTAGCACGACCAAAACCACCTAGTGAAAAACCCATATTGCCTTTTCGGTAGTTTCCGTTCAACGACATATTTCCACCACGAATACCAACGCTGCTATCAAAATTCAAGGTTAAACCTTGTAAAGTATTCTTTTTGGTAATGATATTAATAATCCCTGAAGAACCTTCTGCATCGTATTTAGCAGAAGGAGAAGTAATAACTTCAACCGACTTAATCATATCTGAAGGAATTTGTTTCAAAGCATCTGCCACGCTACTTGCTACAATCGTTGAAGGTTTGTTGTTAATTAAAACCCTAACGTTTTGGCTACCACGAAGCGTAACGTTTCCGTCTAAATCTACCGATAATGAAGGTACTTTTCTTAAAACGTCTGTAGCATCGCCCCCTTTGTTAGTTCCATCTTTTTCAGCATTGTAAACCATTCTGTCAACTTTGTCTTCAATTAAAGAGCGTTGTCCTTCTACGGTAACTTCCTGTAAGACCTCACTTTTTTGACTTAATTTAATCACGCCTAAATCAATGTCATCGTTTTTGTTGACAATCTTCACATCTATTCTCTTAGATTGATAACCCAAGAAAGTAATCGCTAGTACGTAATCGCCAGTGGCTACTTTTACTAAGGTAAATTTACCTTTATCATCGCACACTGTTCCGTCAACTGGTTTGTTGGTTGCTTTTACAATTAATGCTATACTAGCAAACTCAACGGCTTTAGTTGCTGCTGAATCTATAATATAACCAGTAATTTTTGCCGAGCCTTTTGGTGCTGCCTGAGCTGTGCCTGGAAGCGCTGTAGCCTCTTTCGGACGTCCACCACCCATTCCGCCCATTCCACCACCTGGAAACTGAGCAAAAAGATTAGCACCGATAAGACTGATTAACGTTAAGGATAATAATAATTTTTTCATAAATATAATTTTATAATGTTCGCTCTTTTTCTGTAACTAGAAACAAAGTTGGGGTAAATAGTTTATTGTATAAATTAAAAAAGTACAAATGGATTGATTTTGAGATAAAAGGAAAAGCAGGAAAATCAAGCATTAGACAAGGTTACAACACAAAAATGGCATAGTCGTCTCTTAGATTATGACTATTTTCGACCAAATACAGAAGTGTGTCGGTGAATGACAATTATTTTAGGACTCAATTTTAAGAAGTCCTAAATTGTGCTTTTTTTGAAGTGAAGGCAAGCCAAATTGATGCTAAATTAGCCTATTTTCTCACCTTCTTTATGTGGTATTTTATAGTAGATTGAGCGTTACACTCAACAAAATCAATAATTAGGTTGATGAATTTCTTTTCCAGTAATTTTCTGTAAAATTTTTACGGCATGAATTCTTGAATTTTCAATAAATAAAGAATGCGTATTCATTCCTCCACAAATTACACCCGCTAAATAGACATTTGGCAAATTCGTTTCTTGTGTTACTTCATCATAAGTAGGTTTCAAGACTTCATCATTTGACAAAGTAATGCCTATTTTTCGCAAGAAATCTAAATTAGGCTGATAGCCAGTCATGGCAATTACATAATCATTTTTGATGGTAACGATACCTTCTGGCGTTTTGATGTCTATTTCATCTTGACGTACAGCCGCTACTTCTGAATTAAAATAGGCTTTGATAGAACCTTCCTTAATTCTGTTTTCAATATCTGGTTTTGCCCAATACTTTACTCTGCTTCCTATTTCGCTTTGTCTGATAATCATGGTTACTTCCGCTCCTTTTCTCCATGTTTCCAAAGCTGCATCAACGGCTGAATTGTTTGCACCAACAACGGCTACTTTTTGTAAAGCATAAAAATGTGGTTCTTCGTAGTAATGCGTTACTTTGGGTAAATCCTCCCCAACCACATTCATTAAATATGGAATATCATAAAAACCTGTAGCTATAATAATATGCTGAGTTTGATATTCGGCTTTACTTGTTTTCAGTATATAATTGTTCACATCTTCTTCTTGATTACTCTTACTGATTTGTTCAACGCTTTCAAAAAGTTTGATATGTAATTTTCGGTGAATGGCAACTCTGCGATAATACTCTAAAGCTTCTGAACGAGTAGGTTTAGCATTATTAGAAACAAAAGGGACATCTCCAATTTCAAGTCTATCCGGAGTACTAAAAAAAGTCATGTTTGCTGGATAATTATACAGAGAATTCACCAAACAGCCTTTTTCTAAAATTACATAATTTAAACCAGCCGTTTGTGCTTCTAATCCACAAGCCAAACCGATTGGTCCACCGCCAATAATAATCAAATCGTAGTGTTGCATAAATTTTAAATAAACATTTTCTTTGTTGACTAACAAACAAAAGCCCGCAAGAGTTCTGAAACGCTTGCGGGCTTAGTTTTTAATTAAGGTTAAATCTATTCAGCACTTTTTACTGACGAAGCACCAGAAACATCAGATCTAACAGAAGGTTGACCTTTATATCTTACAGAAGAAGCACCACTAGCTTCTACATTCAACGTTTTGCTTGCATTTACTTTAGCAGAACTTGCACCAGAAACTTCCGCATCAACATCTCTTGCTATAAAATTGTAAGAATCAACATTACTTGCACCAGATAAATCAAAGTTTAGTTTAGAGGTTTTACCGTTCAATTTCAACCTAGATGCTCCAGAGCAATCTAAATTTACTTTGTCGGCATTGATATTTACTTCGGCATTGGCAGCACCAGAGAATTTCAAGGTAATATCTTCTAAATCATTAAAACCTGAGATTTTAGATTTTGTAGCACCTGAAAAATCAACTTGTTTTAGATTTGGCATTACAATCGTAAAGCTTACTCTTTTACGATTATTATTATTCCATTTCCAACCTTTTCCATTACGATACTTCACAATCAGCGTACTACCGCTTAATCTTACATCCAAATCTTCAAGGTCTTCCGAACGTTCTGCATCCACTTGTACTTTATAAGTATTTCCGTATTTCACATCAATTACAAAAGCACTTGCCATGTCTAACTTATCGAAACCTTTTAATGAATACTCTTTTGTATTTTGAGCAAACATTACATTAGCAATTCCCAATAAAAAACTCAATAGTAAAGTGTTACGAAAGTAGGTTTTAGTATTCATGTCTTTTTTGTTTAAGTATTCTTTATTGAGATGCAATCTATCGCAGAAAGGTTGCAAAAAGATTGATTTTTTTATGAAAGGTTTTTGATGCTGACCAATCAACGGTTTTTAACCTTAGTCTTTCTCTATAGAACCACCTTCTTGTACCGAACGAGTAACAGCAGGTTCGCCACGATAACGGATTGAGCCTAAGCCTATGGTTTTAGCTTCTAGTTTTTCACGGACATTAATTTCCGCTGAAGCTGTACCTTTTACTTCTAAAGTAGCTGCGACTACATCCAAATCAAATGATTCTAATTTTGATTCATTATCTAGTTTAGCATTCAATCTGTTATAGTTTCCACTAATTTTTAGTTTAGCTCCATTGGCAAGGTCAACAAAAAGTTCTTCTCCATCAAAATTCTTTATTTTACTGGTGCCAACACCACCTTTGATAGCAAAGGCTTTTAATCTTGGCATGGTAATATGAATATCGTAAATGTCACTTGATTTTTGTCCGTCTTTGGCATCAATAACTAATGTTCCGTCAAACACTGTATATTTTAATTTTTCAAGTGCATTTTCACCAGCACTGCTCACTTCAACTTTATACTCATCGCCTTGATTTACCAATACGTTTGATATTCCAGTAAGATTTACTTTTAGACTTTCAAAATCTTTTAATGGTAAGGTCTGAATCGCTACTCCATCAGGAAAATCATTTGACTGGTCATCATCATTGTCAGAATATCTTTTCGGGAAACGGTTTTCGCAAACAATGTCTCCTTCTTTTGTAATTTTCCAAATAGAACCTTTAAATAAATCACCATTACTTTCGTCAAAATATCCCCCATCAAAATCATTATCAACAAAGCTGGCAAATCCACGAGTCATAGAAAATGTCTTTCCATAAGGAATATAGACTTTCATTTTGATTCTTTGGTCACGGAAATGAGCATCTTCTTTGAATTCAAATCTATCGTCAAACTTCAAGATAGAGTCTTTCTGAATGATATTGTAAGTAACAGCCATTGCATTGGTTTCAGCATCTTTTTTGTCAATACCATCTGCTCTAAAGATTTTCTCGATTTTAATAACTGTTCCATCGTAGCCAATTAGTTCTACCGAAGGTTCCCAGTCTTGGTCTAATCCTGTAGTAGTAATATCAAAAATTGGTGTACTTTTATCAAAGTTAAACGTTACATTTTCTTCAATAGAAGCTGTTTTTGCGAAATTCTTGGCATACTTTACTCCTGTGTACATCGTAATTAATAAGCCAATTAAAAATACACCTAACAAACTTTGCCAAGTAATTGGTGTAAATAAATTTCTACGAATTACCAACGAAACCCCTGCACAAGCTACCAAAAAAGCAGGAACTGCCAAGGCTAAAAATCCACCCAAAAACAATATCGGTGAAGCATCACGAGCAATTAAACCTACTGGAAAATGGTCACCGATATACACATTTGCGTTTTCTAAAGCTGTTAATCCTACAAAAAGCGAAAAGAAAAGAGCGATGATAAACACTACGCCACTAAATACCATCATACCACCAACGAAAATACGAGCTATAGAAGCTAAAAATACGGTGATTGGGCCTAAAGCTTTGAATACCTGAGATATTATTCTAAAAGGTAATAATAACAATCTCGTTAATGGTTCTTCAGGTTTATCTTCTGAATGCAAAGTACGTTTGATGTTTGATTCAATATTTTCAAGCGTAATAGGTTCGCCTGACATTTGCATTTTATCGGTTAAAGATTTGGCTTCTGGTGCAATTGCCCAGAGAATCAAGTACAAAACAATACCCGAACCAAAAAGGAAAATACTTAATACAAATACAAAACGGAGCATTCCTAAATCCCAACCTGTATAAGAAGCGATACCACTCACTACTCCACCCATTACTTTTCCGTCTGGATTACGATAGAATTTGCGGATTCTTTCATCTTCTTCTAAAATCGCATTGGCAGGGAAAGCAATCCAACAAGCGATGTACAACACAAAAGTAATTCCGCTTAAAATCCCAGCTGTGATTGGACCAATCCCTAATAAACAAAACAAGAAGGCAAGTCGAATCCAAAGTGGGTCAAAACCCAAATTATGAGCCAAACCGGCACAAACACCGCCCAATAATTTTCTTTTAGTATCACGATAAAGTTTACGGTCACGTGGTTCATATTTGAAGTTTTCAAAATTGCTTGAAGTTTTTTCTTGAGAAGATTCTTGTTTCTTTTCTTCTTTAGTTTCCTCTTTTTTCTGTCCGTTTACTGCGAAATCTTCTTCTTCTTCGATAGCCGCAAAATCAGAAACAGAACCCATAGATGCTATTAAACCTTCTACGTCTTCAATGGTAATTACTTGAGAATCTTCACTTTTATGTTTTGTCCAAAATTTTTCAGCAATTCTGGCTTCAATGTCTGCAACAATTTCTTTTGAACCTTCATAAGAAGCAAAATACTTCTGAATGGATTTCAGGTAGGCATTTAATCGCTCGAAGCCGTCTTCTTCGATATGAAAAACTATGCCTGCAATATTGATTGATATGGTCTTTTTCATGTTTGAATGAATATATGAGTGAAATACCCAGATGCTATTTTAAATATTTGTTTGGCTTTTAAGGGATTGATTTAAACGCCTTCTTCTTCTGACTCTTTATTATGATGATGAAAAGATTCGTGAATAATTTGATTGACAGAAGCTTGTAATTCATTCCAAGTTTCTCCGAATTGTTCAAGGAAAATTTTACCAGTGTCAGTAAGAATATAATATTTTCTTGGCGGACCAGATACCGATTCTACCCATTTGTAATCTAACAGTCCTGAGTTTTTCAACCGAGTAAGCAAAGGATAGAGCGTTCCTTCCACAACCATTATTTTGGCGGAAGTCAGCTCTTCTAGCATATCAGAGGCATATACTTCTCCTCGGGAGATGATGTGCAGGATACAAAATTCTAAAATCCCTTTCCGCATCTGCACTTTGGCATTTTCTAAATCCATATTTTAATTTCTGTTTAAAATCGTTCGTAATTGCTGGTAGTAAATCTTTGTCTATTTGCTTCATCTCTAAAAGCTTATAGCTTAATGTTGAAACAAAGATATAAAAAGGTACTATGCGATGCAAGGTACTATGGTAAAATATTTTTTTATTTAGATAAATGGAGTTAAATAATTACAAATGGTAAAATATTGAAGCCTTAAAAGAGAGAAGAAACTGGGATTGGCACAAAAAAAATTTGGCGAGCCTTATTAAGGTTCGCCAAAATGTATCACTAACACACCAAAATATGGTTTTGAGTTCAAAGAGAAAACTCCTCTTCCTAAAAACCTATTTGAATTTATAGATATTCACGTCAGTCAGTCTGACAAAACGCTACATTAATCTTCGCTTAAAAGAATTAAATAAAAACTATTCTAAATGCTAGTAACAAACTTATAACAATAACTTGTTAATTCAAATTTGAATTATATTTTTCTTATTATACGGTAAAAAACTTTGCGTTTATTATCAATTGTTAATCTTAAAGAACTAATTCTTAGACATCTCTTTTGAGATTTTTTTCCAGCGATTATTACGGCTTGTGATTTAGCCATTTTAAGTAAGGTTTAGACCCAAAAAATACACAAAGTCACAAGTTTAAGCATTTATTGTTTTTCTATTGCTGTAATTTTGTTATCGTGATTCAAAAACCCTCCGCCATAAACATCTTCATATAAAATTTTAAAATGGAAGGATGAATCATTCATAACTTTATAACCCAAATGCAGTGCTAATGTTTGATTGTTTTTCAAAACATATAACTCTTTTTCTTCTCCGATTTTCATAACACTTCCATTTTCTATATCATTAAAATAGTAAGGAAATTTATTAAAATCACTTCCATTAATACGCACCCATTCTGAAGTGAATAATTTAGAAAAAGATTCATATTTTTTTTGCTGATAATAAACTTCTACATTTTTAATAAAGGCCGGACCAACGCCTTTATTATCTACTTCATAATGAAAAACATTATTATCATAAACCCCACCTTCAAACCACAAATAAGGATAAACAGATGCTTTTTGTTGTTCTCTTGACATTTTCAACTGTTCGAGATAAATGAAAATAGAAATTACGCTGGTAAAAATAGCGACAGTACCAACCAGTAATTCAATATTAAGTCTGCGGTTAAAAATTTTCATAAAAAAGGTTTTAGCTTGTATTTCATTTAAAAATTCCCTCCTAAAAATACAGAGTTCATCTGTGATAATCACCAATTCGTCGGAAAACAATTCAGGAAAAGTACTTTTTGAACTTGTTTTGAAGCATCAAATAAACAACACGACGATGAAAACCTTTACTTATCTGTTAATCCTCTATTTCTTATTTATTGCTACTCAAGTATTTTCACAAACATTCGTAACAGGCAAAGTACTTGACGAAAAAGGCAAAGCTTTGCCTGGAGCAAATATTTCTTTGAAAGGCTCTTATGACGGTGCTACTGCCGACGCTGAGGGTAATTTCAAGTTCAATACTGCTGAAAAAGGTGAACAAGTACTTGTTTGTACTTTTGTTGGTTTTGAAACAAGCAACAAAACACTTGTATTGAATCAAGCAAGTATTGAAGTAGTTTTTAAATTGGTTGAAGTAGCGAACGAACTCAATACTGTAACTGTAACGGCTGGTACTTTTGAGGCTTCTGATGAGAAAAAAACTACCTTAATAAAACCTTTAGACATCGTAACTACCGCAGGCGGTGGAGCAGACATTACCCAAACAATGGCTTTGCTAACGCCCGGGTCGCAACGTAATGGAGAATCTACGGGAATGTTTGTCAGAGGTGGTTCGGCACAGGAATCAAAAATTTTAATTGACGGGCTTACTGTTCAGAACGCTTATAACACCGCTTCGCCTGATGTAGCTTCTCGTTCTCGCTTTGCTCCTTTTCAATTCAAAGGATCTGCTTTTTCTACGGGTGGTTATTCGGCACAGTACGGACAGGCATTATCGGCAGTTTTGTTGATGAACACCACCGATTTGCCCACAGAAACCAGTTACACGATAAACGCCAACTTGGCTCAAATATCGACAGCTTATACACATTTGGCGGAAAATCATTCTTTGAGTGGAACGCTTGCTTATAATAATCTTACGCCTTTGTTTAAAGTGTATCCACAAAATATTGATTGGATAAAAATTCCAGAACAAATCAATGCTTCGGCTTCGTATCGTCTAAAACCTTCGGCTGATGCCAATTTCAAAATTGATGCGGTCTATGCGAAAAGTGAATCTGGCATGATGTTTACGAATACTGAACAAAATCTTAGTCTTTCAAAATTTGGCATCAAAAACAATAACCTTTTATTGACAAGTACTTATCAGAAAGCCTTAGACAAAAATGCTGAATGGGTACTTAAATCGGGTGCGTCTTATTCTTATAATCAAGATTTGTTGAGTGTAAATACTGATGCTTTTGAAAAAACCGAACAGCGTTCGCAGTTTAGAGCGGTTTTGGTGAAATCTTTTGAAAATAATTCAAATATACTTTTCGGTACAGAAGGACACATCGCTCAGTATGGTTTAACACTTGAACAAAGTAACAGTGATAAAAAGCAATATCAACTAAGCGATAATTTTGAAGCAATTTTCTCAGAATCTGAATTTTATGTTACTCGCAAATTGGCAGGAAGAATCGGAATCAGAGCCGAACACTCTTCTTTGGCTTCAAGCTTTAATGTTGCTCCAAGATTTTCTTTAGCTTATAAAACAGGTCTTTACTCTCAGGTTTCGGTGGCGGGAGGTAGTTTTTACCAAACACCCGACTATCAATATTTTTATTACAACAAAACATTGGGCTACGAAAAGGCAAATCATGCGGTGCTGAATTATCAATTAATCAAAGATAACCGTACTTTCAGAGTAGAGGCTTATTATAAAAAATATGAAAATTTAGTGCGTGAATATGCCGAACAAGAAAACTATTTTGATACCAATCCACAACGTTTTCCGAACGGCAGAACAGACAACAGTGGAAAAGGTTTTGCACAGGGCATTGATGTATTTTTCAGAGATAATAAATCTTTTAAAAACGGTCAACTTTGGGTAAATTATAGTTTTTGCGATGCAAAACGATTGTCGGGCAATTACTTGACGGAAACACAACCAAGTTTTGTGTCAAACCATAATTTGAATGTGATTTATAAACAGTATATCGCTAAACCGATGATGACGATTTCGGGAACTTATTCTTTCACGAGTGGTCGCCCCCATTACAATCCCAACAATCCTGTTTTCATGTCCGACCGCACACCAAATGTACATAATACCAGTATTTGGCTCAATTACCTGACCAACATTAAAGGCAATTTTATGGTGGTTTACTTCTCAGTTGATAATGTTTTAGGTACGCACAATGTTTATAATTATCGCTACTCTGCGGATGGCAAAACTCGCACAGAAGTAAGACCAGCAGCTTATAGAACCTTTATGATTGGTACTTTTATCACGATTGCAAAGAAACAAGTATTACCAGAAGATATGCGTAAAAACTAAGTACTTCCATACAAGTTATCCGTTATCTGAAAACTGTTAATAGTTTGTCTTTCAATAAGATGTCTAAAAGCATTTGAAAAAATAATTAAGAAAACTGTAATATTTTTCACGCTCAAAAAAAGACAATTCACTCCTTGAAATACTTGGTTCGTCAGAATTCCATTCATTAGCAAATCATATTAAAATACCTTTGATTCATCAAAAAAAAATCATTTAACAATCAAATAAACGACAAAAACATGAAAAATCTATTTATCATTTTTGCAGCAGTTTTAACAATTTTTACCTCAAAAGCTACTGATAACGAACGCTTTAACAAAGCGATGGGCGAAACTTTAGTACAATTTGGACAAGCTAAAGACATAACAACTTACCAAGAAGTAGCCAATAAATTTGAAAGAATTGCCAGTTCGGAATCTGCTGAGTGGCTACCCAATTATTATGCTGGTCTTACTTATACCGTCATGGCGATTCAGCAAAAAAGCGGTAGCGAAATCGACAAGTACTTAGATAAAGCTGATTCATTTATTGAAAAATTAGCACAACAAAAAGTAAGTAATCTGGACGAAGTAGAAGTACTAAAAGCCCAAATTGCGATGATGAGAATTTCGGTAGATGGACAAGCTCGCTACATGAAATTTGGTTCAGCATTCGAGGCGGCGATTGCCAAAGCAAAGAGTATTAACCCCGAAAATCCAAGAGCTTACGCTTTGAAAGCACAAATGATTTTTTATACTCCTGAGCAATTTGGAGGCGGAGCAAAAAATGCTTGTCCTGAAATTCAGAAAGCTTTGGGAAAATTCGCTAACTTCAAAGCAACAAGTCCAATTTATCCGAATTGGGGACAAGAGCAAATCAAAGAAATGGCAAAAGCCTGCAACTAAAATATTTCAAGCATGACGACGTAAAGGTCGTCATGCCTTTTTTATGGGAAAAGAATTAAAATCAAGTTTTTGGGGAAGATTCTGGTTGCTGAGTTTCTTTACCGTGATGGCATTTAATGGTCATATTTACTTCATTGTCGGCATACTCAGAGGGAAAAATCAATACAAAGATTTCATTATCAATATTATTTACAGTAATATTTATGACGCCACCATGATGATTGGCTTGTGTTGGATTTTTATCAGATTCTTTCCGTCAAGTAAATTTCCAATACTCCGCCACAGCATTTTGTCTTTGTGTACTATCGCTTCGGCAATGTTGAAATTCTTTAGCTTTTCTGTTCTTTATCGTTTTTTTCAAGAAAGCGAACCCGTAAGAGTAGCCAATAATACCAGAGATAATTATGATATTTTGTTTATCCTCGGCCCGCTATTGGGTGTAAATGTTATTTATTATTGGTTCACCCACGAACGCACAAGACTTATCAAAATGACGGAACAGGAATACCAATTATTACAACTCAACGACCTAAAAATTCGAGCAGAATTGGAAGCATTGGAGGCGAAAATCAATCCTCACTTTTTGTATAATTCCTTAAATTCTATTGCTTCATTGGTACACGACGACCCCGACAAAGCCGAACACATGGTGCTGAATCTTTCTAAATTCTACCGATACTCCACAGGCAGAAGTCAAGAACATTATGATACTTTAGAGAACGAATTAGAAATTGTAAAAACTTATTTGGAGATTGAAAAAATCCGTTTCGACGAACGTTTGGTTTACTCTGTGGAGTTTGAAGATGATGCTTTTAGAAAGTATAAAATCCCAAGATTTTTGTTGCAGCCAATTATCGAAAACGCCATCAAACACGGCATTTCTAAAATTGCAGGCATTGGGGTAATAAAAATCAGGATTGATAAAGTAGCAGAAAACTTAACTATCAAGATTTTTGATAATGGCGTACCTTTTCCAGATAATATTTTTTCGGGCTATGGTTTGAAGTCGATTCAAGATAAACTTCGCTTACTTTCGGGCGAAACGGCTTCGATGGAATTGAGTAATTCGCCTGAGAAAGTGGTGATTATTACTTTGCCGATTAACTCGGTTTAGCTTTGAGCTTTTTTAAATTAAGGCTCGTTGCTCAAGGCTCACTGCTCATTTACACTCGCTTGGCGTAGTGTTTTACACTACGTCAGAGTGTCAAGCCTTCTTAGAAGGCAACCGTTAGTGGTATATGAGTAAACAACTTGGGACATAATTATAAAATGCGTTGCATTTTTGCAATGTAACATTGCAATACACTCTGACGTAGTGAAACACTACGCCAAGCAAGGGAAAGTGGCTTTAAAACTCAACTTTTCACCTATTTTAAAAACGCCAGTACTATGAATGATTTTGCTTATATCTTCAAATTCAGAAATGGAGGAATTACCCTAAATGGAGCTAAAAGTAAATTCCAAACCCTTTTCCAAACCACTATCAAAGATAAAAATGGAAATGATGTTAATGCTTTATGGTATTGTTTAAAAGATAACTCTATTGATAAAATTACAGGAAATATAACACTGTTAAAAAACTTGTTTTTAGATGCTGGTCAAGATTATGATAAAAGCCCACTTTTTACTAACGAAGATTCTCGCAAAAATTTCTTCATCAATAATATTGTGAATGTAGCAAATAGTAGTTTGTATAGTTTTATTAAAATTCAAAGTGATTTATGATAGTCAGCAAAATATTATACAAAGAAGAATTAAGAATATTTCAATATAACAAAAGGAATGTATTCTTTCTTGAAAAACAGAATGGAAATCTTTGGACAAGATTAGATACTATAACATTGCAACCTGTATGGACGAAGGATTTGACAGGGTTAAACTTGAATGAAAGTGATTTTTATGATGAATATATACTAGATGGGAAAGGGTTATTATTCGATTTAAAGACCAATGAGGTATTTTTATTAAGTAATCAAATTCCTCATTTCAGGTGGATAGCTTCTCCTAGACATGAATATGGAGTGTTTTCAACTTTAGAAGATAATATTTTAAAATCAGGAGTTTATAGTTTACAAAATAAAACCATATTATGGATAAATGAACTTGTTATTAATGGGTTAGGTTTTGGAGTTCATGATAAAAGTAACATTTCATTTTTATTGGTAAGTAAAGATATTAAAGGAAATAACAAAAGTATAATTGCACTTCACTTTCTCACAGGTGAAACCCTTTGGCAACGCAGTTTTAAAGAATTAGAAATCAATAATTTGGATAAATTTATTGGTGATATAAACAATATTCTGATTTGTGCTTGTGGAAAAACAATCTTAGGGCTTGATAAAAATACTGGAGAGGAATTATGGCGAGTAAATCATCATTCCGAGTTAGCCAATGCTGTACTTAACCAAGAGAGTGGCTGTGTTTATTTATTCTATGGCTGGAGTGGTTCAGAGAATAACTTTAGTGAAAATGATAATATCATATTCTTAGAAATTGAGGCTCTGACGGGCAAAGTATTGTATGATGATAGCATTTTTAAACATCCAAACTATATAGAACTTAACGGACTAAGACATTACGAAGGAACTGGAGATTATCCTCGATTTTATAATGCTTTGCAATGGAAACACAAAATCTATTTTCTTATCAATTCATGGCATAGTTCAATGGTCAAGATTATGGAGTTTGATACTGTCAATAAACGGATTTCATATTTAACTGAACAATCTTATGAGGCAAATGCTAATAGTAACTGGTTTATAGCCGAAGGAAAGCTATTTATACAATCCAGAATATCGCAACAAATAGAAAGTGAAGAAAACCCAGACCCATCATATTGGAGCAAGATACATCGTAAATCTCAATTTGATGGAGAACAAATGCACTATCAATACTTTGCCATTTCCAAAGAATCCTATTTAACAATTTTTGATTTAGAAGAGAATTGATAGCTGTGAGCTTCGGAGTCTGTTCATCCAACTGTGTCAGTTTAAAATTAAGTTTATTTTTTTACTTTTACTCAGACACACTTTATTTATGGAGACTCCTGACAATTTTGATTTTGAGACTTTTAAGCAAGAAG
>NZ_JAYGIL010000032.1:0-73807 GCF_034931025.1 Arcicella gelida
TAGCCGATTAGTAAGACAAACATTGTCTTTTTCCAAGAAATTAGAAAATCATATAGGGGCTATAAAATACTTTATTTGCCACTATAACAAACAAAGAGCATTACTTGATTAACACTACCCATTTTTCTATTTACTCATTTTATCCAGAAAATGAATAAATCTTCTTTATGCAAATATCCTACAATATCTTGTGAAAATGTTATATATAATACAGGTATATTACTATTAATTTTGGTTTTTTATCGAATCTCTTTTAATATGTACGCTATCAAAAAATATGCAGTTTTTTCTGTAAAAGCCCAACTTGCAAAACCTATCTCAGACGCTACGCATACCCTGACGGAAATTTCTTTTTTAGTATTAAGAATCGAAACCGCTAATGGAATCATTGGAGAATCCTATCTTTTGAGTTTTCAATACAGTCCACGAGCCATCGCTGGGGCTTTGAAAGATGTAGGCGAAATGCTGATTGGCGAACAAGTTTTTGATACTGTAAAAGTTTTTGAAAAGCTTAATCATGCCAATGAGTATTTCGGAATGGAAGGCATAAATCGTTGGGCACAAGCTGCTTATAATATTGCGATGTGGGACGCTTGGTGCAAAATTTTGAACCAGCCGATTTGGAAAGTTTTAGGCTCGTCGAGAAGCGAAGTGCCTATTTATGGAAGTGGCGGTTGGATTTCGTACAGTACAGAAGAGTTGATTGACGAAGTAAGTAATTATAAAGCCAGAGGTTTCAAAGCAGTAAAAATAAAAGTAGGAAAACCCGATTGGCAAGAAGATTTAGAACGCCTAAAATTAGTTCGTGAAGCCGTTGGGAACGACATCAATATTATGATGGATGCCAACCAAGGAATGAATGTACCGAATGCCTTGGCTTTGGCAAGGGCAGCCAGAGCATTGAATATTCAATGGTTTGAAGAGCCAATCGACCATACCGATTTTGAAGGGTATCAATTATTAAGAACACAAGCAGGAATTTCTTTGGCAATGGGTGAAAGAGAATACTCAACTTTACCCTTGCGAGAATTATTGCAAAGAAACGCTATCGATATTTGGCAACCCGATATTTTACGCTTGGGTGGCGTAGAAGCTTGGCGAAATAGTGCCGCTTTGGCTGGAAGTTTTAACATTCCAGTGTTGCCACATTATTATAAAGATTACGATATTCCATTGCTTTGCACGATTTCCAATGGAGTAGGAGCGGAGTCATTCGATTGGATTGACCCACTGATTGACCATCCTTTACAAATTAAAAATGGTATGGCAAAACCACATGACCGTGCTGGTTGGGGCTTTTCGTTCAAAGATGAATGTCTCACAGCGATTTAATTTTCAGTCATTCACACACCATTTTTTAGCATTTATACAATGAAGAAATTAAAGTATTTATTATTTTTCACAGGTTTGATTCCATTTGGAATAAAGGCTCAGTTGGTTGATAAAACGCCCGCTGCTGTTCCGAACGCACCAAGTATTTATCAGACAGAACCTTATGAAGACCCAACCGTCAGTGGAATCAACCGTGATGCTTCCAGAGCTACTGCTTATTCTTTTGATAATGTACAAAGTGCTTTACAAGGAAATCGTGAAAAATCGAATCGTTATTTTTCATTAAATGGCGAATGGGATTTTAGTTTTGCGCTAAAACCTGCCGATGCACCAAAAGATTTTTATAAAAGTAAAGTAACGGGATGGAAGAAAATCCCTGTACCAGCTAACTGGGAAATGCAAGGTTATGATAAACCGATTTATAAAAGTGCGGTTTATCCGTTCAGACCAGTAAACCCTCCTTTTGTTCCTAAAGATTATAATGGCGTGGGCTGTTATCAGCGTTCATTTTCTGTGCCTGCCAATTGGAAAGAAAGTAATGTTACTTTACATTTTGGAGGAGTAAGTTCAGCCTATAAAGTTTGGCTGAATGGCAAATTTGTGGGTTATGCCGAAGACAGTTTTCTTTCTTCTGAATTCAATATTACTCCTTATTTACAAGAAGGTGAAAATGTGTTATCAGTTTGGGTAATTCGTTGGAGTGATGGTTCATTTCTAGAAGACCAAGATCAATGGCGTTTGAGTGGCATTCATCGTGAAGTATTTCTGCATGCAGAACCGAAATTGAGAATTGCCGATTTTTTCTATCAAACTAAATTGGATAAAGATTACAAAGATGCCTTGTTGAGTATTCGTCCAAGAATGGAGAATTTAACGGGAAAAGAAGTTGTAGGTTATCAGCTTAAAGCACAATTATTTGATAAAAATAATCAGCCTGTTTTGGAAAAGCCATTAGAAAAAAGTGTAGAATCAATCATCAACGAGATCTATCCACGATTGGATAATACCAAGTTTGGCTTATTAGAAACTCAAGTAAAAAACCCTGAAAAATGGAGTGACGAAATTCCGAATTTATATACTTTGGTGCTTTCTTTGGAAGATAGTGTCGGTAATTTATTGGAAGCAAAAAGCTGTAAATTAGGATTTCGTTCCATTGAATTTTCTAAAGAAAATAGTAAACTCTTAATCAATGGAAAAGTAACGTATTTATATGGCGTTAATCGACCAGACCATCATCCAACCAAAGGAAAAGCACTTTCTAGAGAAGATATTTTACAAGATATTCTCACAATAAAACGCTTTAATTTTAATTGCATTCGCACCAGTCATTATCCTAGCGACCCATATTTGTACGATTTATGCGATGAATATGGCATTTTGGTGATTGATGAAGCCAATCTTGAAACGCACGGTTTGGGTTCTAAACTAAGTAATGATGCCACTTGGACGGGCGCCTATTTGGAGCGAAGTAACCGAATGGCTTTGCGAGATAAAAATCATCCTTCTATTATTTTTTGGAGTTTGGGCAACGAAGCTGGTCGTGGACCAAACCATGCGGCAATGGCGGCGTGGATGCACGATTTTGATATTATTCGTCCTGTTCATTACGAACCAGCGATGGGAAGTCCGAACATGGAAGGTTATATGGACAATAAAGATCCGAAATATTTAAAACCAAATGACCATTCGCATCGTATTCAGAATCCGTTAGACCAATATTATGTGGACATTGTCAGCAGAATGTATCCTGCGATGTACACGCCTGAATTGTTGGCAAATCAACCAAATGGCGATACCAGACCTATTTTCTTTTGTGAATATGCCCATGCGATGGGAAACAGTGCAGGAAATTTGAAAGAGTTTTGGGATTTATTCCGAAAAACAAAAAGAGTAATTGGCGGCTGTATTTGGGAATTTAAAGACCAAGGTTTGCTGAAAAAAGATGCTGAATCTGGCAAAGATTTCTATGCTTATGGCGGAGATTTCGGCGAAAAATACTTTGATAATTTCACGATAAAAGGAGTAGTCGCTTCTGACGGCAGAGCGAAAGCTGCGATGTACGAATGCAAAAGAGTATTTCAAGGGATAGAAAGTACTTTAGAAAATGCAGAAACGGCAACGATCAGGATTTCAAATCGTTATGCAGCCAAATCTTTGGGCGACTATACCATTTTTATAAAGATTTTGGAAGATGGAAAAGTAATTGCTACCAAAGAATTGCCTAAAATGAATTTACAAGCAGGAAAAGATACGCTCTTTAGTTTAGTGCCTTATTTACCAAAATTTAAGGCGAATACTGAGTTTTGGGCTGAGTTGCATGTAGTACTTTCAAAAAACGAAGCTTGGGCTGAAAAAGGTTTTGAAGTAGCTTCCAATCAATTTGCTTTGACAGGATTTTCTCAAAACGAATCACATAATAAAACATTTCCAACTTTAGCGTTGGCTGAAGAAAATACTTCTTTTGCGATTAATGGAAAAGGTTTTCAAATCAAGATAGATAAATCAAATGGAGCTTTAAGTTCATATCTTTTTAAAGGAAAAGAGCAGATTTTTAGTCCACTATTGCCAAAATTTAGTCGTCCACTGACAGACAACGACCGTCGTGGTTGGAAGGCACAACGTAAATTAAAACAATGGTATAATGTTGATTTAAAGCTGAAAAGTTGTGTCGCCAAAACAATTTCAAAAGGAATTATTCAAATCACTACAAATTACTCTTTGGTGAACGATAGTGCTCTTGTTCAAATAAATTATAGCATCAATGGCGATGGCGTTATTAAAGTAGCTTACGATTTTAAGCCATCTTTTGCTTTGCCAAATATGCCAAAAGTAGGCATACAATGCGGTATTGAAAGAACATTTGAAAACATTACTTGGTACGGAAAAGGCGAATTAGAAAATTATGTTGACCGCTCTTACGGTTTTGATGTAGGCATTTATCAGCAAAATATTCAAGATTTTATGGAGCCTTATGCTGTTCCGCAAGAAAACGGAAATAGAACGGATGTGCGTTGGATGTACTTGTCGAATAAAAAACAAGAAGGTTTATTGGTGATGGCAGATAGTTTGTTGAGCATGAGTGCTAGACCTTATACCGACCAAAATATTGAAACCGCCAAACATACTTATAAACTAAAAGATGCTGGTTTTATCAACCTCAATATTGATTTAAGACAAATGGGCGTGGGCGGAAATGACAGTTGGAGTGATGTTGCTGCACCTTTAGAGCAATACCAAATCAAAGCCCAACCGTATCAATATACTTTTTACATTACACCATATATTGCTGAAAAAGAGTCGATTAGTTCAAAAGTAAAAGCACTCAAGTTTTAAAAGACAATTTCAACGTTGAATAAAATATGAAAACATTCATGAAACAAATAGGAGTATTGTATTTGCTAATACTCTCAGTGAATCATTCGCAAGCCCAAAATAAAGGCTTGGTCAATACCTCAAAAAGTCCAAATGCCAGATTACAAAGTATAGATTTTGGTGATGTAACTTGGACTTCTGGTTTTTGGGCAGACCGTTTTTCGGTGTGTCGTTCGTCGATGGTTCCTACTTTATGGAAAAACTACACGGATGCAAATTTGAGTCATTCTTTCAAAAACTTTGAAATCGCTGCTGGACTTGATAATGGTGCTTTCAAAGGTCCGTCTTTTCATGATGGTGATTTTTACAAAACGCTAGAAGCCGTAGCGAGTATGTACGCTTCTACGAAAGATAGAAAATTGGATGAATTGATGGATTATGCCATCGAAGTAATTGGTAAAGCCCAAAAGCCAGATGGTTATATTTATACCAAGGCAATTATTCAACAAAAGAAAACAGGCGAGCAAAAAATGTTTGACGATAAACTAAGTTTTGAAGCTTATAATTTCGGGCATTTAATGACGGCCGCTTGCGTACATTATAGAGTAACAGGCAAAACTTCTTTACTGAATATTGCCAAAAAAGCGACCGATTTTCTGATTGAATTTTACAATAATGCCAGTCCAGAACAAGCAAGAAATGCCATTTGTCCATCGCATTACATGGGCATTATTGAAATGTACAGAACGACTTCCGAACCGAAATATTTGGCTTTAGCGAAGCGACTTATCAATATTCGTGGGCTTTCGGAAGGAACGGATGATAATTCGGATAGAGTACCGTTCAGACAAATGAAAAAAGTAGTTGGTCATGCCGTGCGAGCGAATTATTTGTTTGCAGGTGCAGCCGATATTTTTGCAGAAACAGGCGACAGTACTTTATTATCAACTTTAGATTTGATGTGGGATGATGTCATAAATCACAAAATGTACATCACGGGTGGTTGTGGTGCCTTATACGATGGCGTTTCGCCAGAAGGTACTTCTTACAAACCTGATACCGTTCAAAAAGTGCATCAATCTTATGGAAAATCGTATCAATTACCCAACCATTCTGCCCATAACGAAACCTGTGCGAACATCGGAAATTTATTGTGGAATTGGCGAATGCTACAAATTACAGGCGAAGCCAAATATGCCGATGTAATGGAATTGGCTTTGTACAACAGTATTTTGTCGGGCATTAGTTTAGATGGCGATAAGTTTTTTTATACCAATCCTTTAAGTGCTTCGGATGATTATCCTTACCAATTGCGTTGGATGGGTGGCAGACAAAAATACATTAGTAAATCAAATTGTTGCCCGCCAAATACCGTTAGAACCATCGCCCAAATCAATACTTATGCTTACAGCGTTTCTGATAAAGGTTTATGGTTGAATTTGTACGGAGCCAATACGCTTTCTACTTCCTTGAAAGATGGTTCAAAAATTAGCTTGGTACAAACAACGAATTATCCTTGGGATGGTAATATCAGCATTGAATGGAAAGAAGTAGCGAAAAATCCTTTTTCAGTTTTTGTAAGAATTCCTGAATGGAGTAAAGGTGCCATTATCAAAATCAATGGAAAATTATTTGCTGGAAAAATTGAAACAGGCAATTATGTAGAATTAAATAGAAAATGGTCGGCTTCGGATAAAATAGAAATTGTATTACCAATGACCGTAAAAATGATTGAAGCCAATCCATTAGCAGAGGAAATCAGAAACCAAGTAGCGGTAAAAAGAGGACCAATTGTATATTGTTTGGAGTCGGTTGATAATGCCAATGTGAAATTAAATACACTTTCAATTTCACCAAAAAGCAAATGGAAAACCAGTAGCATGACAATTGAAAATAGCCCGATTACTGCTTTAGATGGCGAAGCAAAAATCGTTGACGCAAGTACTTGGTCAAATAAATTATACAGAGAAGTAACAGAACAAACGCCCGTTTCAACCAAAGTACGTTTAATTCCCTACTATGCTTGGAGTAACCGTGGGCATTCAGAAATGGAAGTATGGATTCCTATTAGTCGATAATATTTTATGGAAAGAATAACAGCAACATATTTTATAGAAACGCCTTTCGAACCAGCATCTGCTGCCGCAGTTTTAGCAGGAGAACAGTCATCTGGTACTTTCACCGCAGTTCCGGGCGAAACGGAAGAATTAAAAGCAAGATTCGCTGCCAGAGTAGAATCAGTTGAATTTCTGGAAACGGTTTCAACGCCCGCTATTCCTGGTTCAGAAAGTAAAGACAATCAGTATCATCGTGCCATCGTAAAAGTATCATGGTCGATTGAAAATTTTGGCTATAATTTGCCCGTTTTGATTTCTTCCTTACAAGGTAATTTATACGAAATTCGTCAATTTACAGGATTGAAATTGATGGACATTGATATTCCAGCGAGTTATGCTAATCATTTTTCAGGACCAAAATTTGGTATTACGGGTTGTAGGAAATTAACAAGTGTGCAAAATCGCCCATTGATTGGAACAATCATAAAACCAAGTGTAGGTTTAACGCCACAGCAAACAGCAACTTTAGTAGAAACACTTGCCGAGGCAGGCATAGATTTTATCAAAGATGATGAACTACTTTCTTCAACAGCTAACTCGCCTTTCAATGAAAGAGTGGATGAAGTAATGAACGTGATTAATCGTTTTGCTGATAAAACTGGCAAGAAAATCATGTACGCTTTTAACATCAGCGGTGAAACAGATGAAATGTTAGCTCGCTACGAAAAAATAGTAAATGCTGGCGGAACTTGTGCAATGATTAGCATTAATAGTGTTGGTCTGGCTGGTACTAAAAAGATTTGCGACCAAGGAGTATTGGCAATTCACGGTCATAGAAATGGCTGGGGAATGTTGACCAGACATCCATTATTAGGAATAGATTTTAGAGCCTATCAAAAACTTTGGCGTTTGGCTGGTGTTGACCAGCTTCATGTAAATGGCATTCAAAATAAATTTTGGGAAAGTGATGATTCTGTCGTGGCTTCGATTGAAGCTTGCTTAAAACCAATGTTAGGCGGATACGAAGTTTTACCTGTGGTTTCATCAGGACAGTGGGGTGGACAAGCACCAGAAACCTATCGACGTACTAAAACAACAGACTTATTGTACATGGCTGGTGGCGGAATTTTAGCTCACCCGATGGGTCCAGCCGCTGGCGTAACCGCTTTACAACAAGCTTGGCAAGCAGCAGTGGATGGTTTAGACATTGAAGGAGCAGCGAAAATCTATCCTGAATTTGCGAAATCTGTAGAAAAATTTGGCTCGAAATAATATGGCGAATCATCAATTACTCATGGCATATTATGGCGATGATTTTACAGGTTCGACGGATGCTTTGGAGTTTCTGAGTAGGGCAGGAGCGAAGACAGCCCTTTTTATCGAAGCACCAACGGCAGCACAATTATCAGCTTATTCCGATTTAAAAGCTATCGGCGTAGCGGGCTTGTCGAGGTCGATGTCGCCAGTGCAGATGGAAGAAACACTCTTTCCGACTTTCACAGCCTTAAAAGCTCTGGGCGTAAAACACGTACATTATAAAGTATGCTCAACTTTTGATTCTTCTCCTAATGTTGGAAGTATCGGAAAAGCAATTGATGTTGGAGCGTCCGTTTTCAAAAATACTTGTATTCCTTTACTGGTTGCAGCACCTTCTTTGGGGCGTTATTGTGCTTTTGGAAATTTATTTGCCAGAATGGGAATTGGTAGTGAAGGGAAAATTCATAGATTAGACCGCCATCCTTCTATGAGTAAACATCCTGTAACGCCTGCTGATGAAAGTGATTTAAGAGTACATTTAGCGAAACAGACCGATAAAAAAATAGGTTTGTTGGATATTCTTGAAGTAGCAAAACCTTATCAGGAATTAAAAGAAAGTTTAAAGAAACAACTCGAAGAACTAGCTGAAGTACTTTTAATTGATGCGATATATGAATCACAATTTTCAAATATTGGTAGATTATTAGACGAATTAGCAGACACGGAACAGCCTTTATTTTCAGTAGGTTCTTCTGGAATAGAAATGGCTTTAGGGAAATATTGGAATGAAACCCAACAACTTCAAGCCCTTACAACTTGGGAAAAACTCGAAAAAGCCAATCCATTATTGGTCGTTGTAGGAAGTTGTTCGCCCGTTACTTCACGACAAATTTCTTGGGCTTTGGAACATGATTTTAAAGAAATCATTATTGACGCTCAGGCAATTTGTGATGGAGAAATCAACAACGCATTGCTGAATGAATATTTAGAAAAGGCGGTGAGTTTAGCCCAAAAAGGTCATCATTTAATCATTCATACCAACGGAAGTAAAACCAATGTTCAAGCAACTTTATCGTCTGAAAAACTAGGGAAAGCCTTAGGCGTGATTGCCAAAAAAGTTGTATCTGAAAGCAAAGTAAAAAGGGTTGTCATCGCAGGAGGCGATACTTCAAGTTATGCGGCAAGAGCGATGGAAATCGAAGCGGTAGAAATGATTGCTCCTTTAGTAGCAGGTGCACCAGTTTGCAAAGCTCGTTCTGCCAATCCATTTATCAATGGCATTGAAGTCAATTTTAAAGGCGGACAAGTAGGCGACGAACGATATTTCGGAATTTTATTAGACGGAAAATTATAAAGCAATAAATCATTAGCAATAAAAAAATGCAAGCAAAAACTTTAGGATTAATTCATACTTCGGCAACCTTAGTGCCTGTTTTTCAACAACTTTGTAATGAATACTTGCCAGGCATTCAAGTGTTTAATATTGTGGATGATAGCCTGATAAAGAACGTTATCAAACATGGTGAACTCAGACCAGATGTGTCGAGAAGAGTAGTAAATTATGTGGGTTCGGCAGAAGCCGCTGGTGCAGATTTTATCATGGTTACTTGTTCTTCAATTGGTGCGGCGGTTGAAGCCTCAGAGGCTTTGACGGGCGTACCCGTTTTACGAGTTGACCAACCGATGGCGGATTTGGCAGTACAAACTGGGAAAAGAATCGGAGTAATTGCAACACTTCCAACTACTTTAGGACCAACTAGCGATTTAGTACTTCGTCGTGCTGAAAAAGCAGATAAAGAAATTGAATTAGTGTCAGTATTATGTGAAGGTGCTTTTGAAGCATTGATGAGTGGCGATGCACCCAAACACGATGAAATGGTCGCTTCTGCTTTGAAAGAATTAGTAACTAAAGTAGATGTTATTTTATTGGCACAAGCTTCGATGGCGAGAGTTGTAGATACGTTGGATGAAGCAGATAAAAAAGTACCAATTTTGGCAAGTCCAACGATTGCTGTTCAACATCTTGCAACTATTCTTTTATCATGAAACGAATTCAGCAATTTCTGCTAGGAATCAGTGCTATTTCAATATTGGTTTTGATGTATGCACTTGTGCAAGAAAACCACGCATTGAGCCAAGTTTCGGCTGTTGTTTCGGCACTTAGTTTTACGATTGGCATGGCTTGTATTCCATCCTTGAAAAACTACCAATACACTGCGTGGATTATCACGGCTGTTGTGGCAGGAATGGTTTATCCTGCCGCTTTTACGCATTGGGGAACGATTGATTTAAGAAACAAATGGCTTATTTTAATCATCATTCAATTTGTGATGTTTGGCATGGGTATTCAGATGAGTATTCATGATTTTTCTGGATTGGCTTCCACGGGAAAAGGCGTTGCGATTGGCTTACTTTGTCATTTTTCAATCATGCCATTTATGGGTTGGTTATTGATAAAAATATTTGATTTTGAACCAGAAATTGCTGCGGGAATCATTCTAATTGGTTCATGTTCAAGCGGTTTGGCTTCAAACGTGATGGTGTATTTAGCCAAAGCAAATCTCGTTCTATCGGTTGTGGTAACGGCGATGGCTACTTTGGTAGCACCGTTTTTAACACCGCTTATTATGAAATTATTAGCGGGAACTTTAATAGAAATTCATTTTATCAATATGATGATGGAAATCATTAAAATTGTTATTGTTCCCATCAGTGCGGCATTATTGCACGACTATTTGAAAATGGCTTCACCACAAGGAAAGAAAAATGTGAATATCCTTTTGGTCATTTCTTTGATTTGGCTAATCGCTTTACCTTTCGGACTTTGGCATTGGTTGGAATCATCATTACTTTCTTCCGAAGTACTTCAATCTTTAGAAGTTTTAAGTTTCTTATTGGCTGCCATTGTTGTGGGTGTTTTGTATCATCAAGGAGCGAAGTTTTTTCCGAATTTAGATAAAATTATGCCTTACATTTCAATGTTTGGAATCATCTATTTTACAACGGTAACCACAGCTGCTGGGAGAGAAAATTTGATGAAAGTAGGCTTTTTATTATTTATCAGTTCTGTGATTCACAACGCTTCTGGTTACTTTTTTGGCTATTGGCTAAGTCGTTTGTTTGGCTTAGATAAAAATTCATCCAGAACCATTGCTTTTGAAGTAGGCTTGCAAAATGGCGGAATGGCATCGGGTTTAGCTGGCGGAATGGGCAAACTAGGAACTGTTGGTTTACCAGCCGCTGTGTTTAGTCCATGGATGAATATTTCAGGCTCAATTCTAGCAAATTATTGGCGAAAGAAAAGTGTTGAAAATGATGAACAAAGTTGATTTCATATCATTTCTAAATAGAATCTTATTTGATATTTAATTATACAAATATTTTTTTGGATAAAAGTATTATTATAAGAAAAAAACATATAGTTTTGTGTCAATTAAACACATTTAAACTTTTCAATGTAAAAACCAATGTAGCATTTGTATTTATTTGCAGATGCTCTTTGTGTTTTGAGCATCCGAGAATCATTTGAATATGAAAATTGTAACATTACATACAAAAGAGCATGTTTCTGATAGCCTTTTATGGCTTAACTTCAAAAATGGAGACGGAGATGCCCTGAGCGAGTTGATGAGAAGATATTTTCGCTCTCTTTTGCAGTATGGTACAAAATTCACCAAAAATAAATCTTTGATTGAAGACACCATTCAAGATTTATTTTTAGAATTATTAGAACGAAAAGCCTATCTTTCTACGCCTGCTTCTGTAAAAAACTATCTATTCAAAGCACTTCGTAATAATTTAATCAGAGCCGTCAATAAGAGTAATTTATCAACTGATTTTCTTGAACAAGAAGACGAGCAAATGATTGAGTTTGAAAACATCGAATTCATGCTTTTGCAAGAAGATGATTTGAACGAATTACTTTCTAAGTTTAATGAATACTTCAAATTACTGACCAAGCGTCAGAAAGAAGCCTTGTACTTGCGATATTACGAGAATCTCAGCCATGAGGAAATCTCGGCTATTATGGATATTAACAAGCAATCGGTTTCGAATCTTCTCCAACAAAGCATCGTTATTCTCAGAAATAACTGGTTAGCTTCCATTTTTTTATTGAGTTTAATGGATTGATTATCAATTCATTGAATTTTTATATAATTATTTTTCGTTTTTTTTGACAAAAAACGAGTATCTCAGTCCTTCATTTTTCTAATCTTAGTAAACGAGTACAAATTTTGATTTATATATGAATAATTATGATAATTTCAAGGCAATAGACTTTGTGAATCATCAAGCATTTAGGGCTTGGGTATTCAACAAAGAACTCGACGCTGATGATGATTTGTTGCTTTGGTTATCAAATAGCCAAAGTAACCGTCATGAATTAGAAAAAGCGAGAATGTATTTATTGAATATTCACAATATGCAACCTGAAATTTCTGAGGAATATGTAGAAGATAAAATACAAGATTTTTGGAAAAAAGCGGAAGAAAAAAACTTGAATATTAATGATATTGAACCAGTAAAGAAAATTAAAATTTTAGATTGGTTCGTCGCAGCGGCATCTGTTTGTTTGATTGTCGGCTTGATGTGGGTTTTGTTACCTAACCGTGAACAAAGCGTGAATAGTTTACTTTCGGAGTTGTTTATTAACGAGCAATCTTCTGACCAAATAGAAAAAGTAAACAAAGGAACAGAAAGTATGAATGTGCTTTTGCCTGATGGCTCTAAAGTAACGCTTGAACCTAACAGTTCTGTAAGTTATCCCGAGACTTTTGATAAAGAATTAAGAGAAGTAAATTTAGTGGGAGAAGCCTTTTTTGATGTTGTGAAAAATCCTGATCAGCCTTTTATTGTACATTTTAATGAATTGGTTGTCAAAGTGTTAGGGACAAGTTTTACCATCAGTGCACCCAAAGGAGATAACAAAATGCAAGTATTGGTGAAAACTGGAAAAGTATCAGTTTTTGAAAATAATGAATGGCAAAAATTAAAAGAAAATACTAACCCTGCTGTTCATGGAGTAATTATTACGGCGAATCAGAAAGTAGAGTATTTGAAAGAAACGGCAAAATTTGAGAAGAAATTGGTGGATAGTCCAGCGATTATCAATCCAGTTCTTTCTGAAAATGATTTTACTTTTGACGAAACGCCATTGATGGATGTGTTCGAAAAATTGGAGAAAGCTTATGGTATCAAAATCGTTGTTGACGAAAACCAAGTGGCTAATTGTACACTTACGGCTACTTTATCTGACGAACCTTTGATTGAAAAACTTAACCTCATTAGTAAAATTATCCACGGAAATTATGAAATGATTGATGGGCAGATTGTGATGAATGTGAAGAGTTGTAAGAAATAGTGTAGGGACTTTAGGGTTTTGGACTTGAGGACTTTAGGAGAGAAGTAAGAGACAAGAAGCAAGATACAAGATTTTGGACTTGAGGACTTTAGGAGAGAAGTAAGAGACAAGAAGTAAGATACAGGATTTTGGACTTGAGGACTTTAGGAGAGAAGCAAGAGACATGAAGCAAGATTCAAGATTTTGGACTTTAGAACTTTAGGATAGAAGAGGTAAGAAGCAAGATAAGAGACACAAGATTTAAGATTTGAATTTGATATTGGCGTAAATGCTTTTTGTGAATTAGTAAAACGTATAAGAAAAGCGTTATTGATTTTTTTTTGCTGTTTTTAGACCTGAATTACGTGAATTACTATTTATAAATACGAACCATAAACCCAAATTAATTATGAAAACATAAGTTTACTTTACATGAAAAAAGCCGATAGTGTTTGCACCACTACCGACTCCATTCCATTACGTCTCCCCAAAAACGGATTTTAATTTCGAGGTTTTTTTGCACAAAACCTCAGGGGAATATTTTGTCCAGATATGTCTAAAAACCGTACAAAACAGTCAAAAGTATGAAAAAAAAGCACAATTTACAACGATTACTATTGGGAATTATGAAGGTGACGTTGATTCAAATTTGCATGGTTGTTTTATTCACGAGCTTTGTTTTTGCTCGGGATTCTCATGCACAGGAGGTACTCAATCAGCAAATTTCTTTGACTATTGAGAACCGAGATATTAAAACGATTTTAACGCAAGTAGAAAAACTGACGGATGTCAAGTTTATGTATAGTGCCGAAGTAATTCAGGCAAAGAGGAAAGTATCGTTTTCGGCGAGAAACGAGAAACTTTCAGAAGTATTAGATAGGCTTCTTTTACCTCTCAAGATTAGTTATGAGGTTAGTAAAAAGAGAATTTTATTGAGTTCTAACGAAGTAACAGAATCTCAAAAAAACGAAGACCCCGCTAATAATACAATGGATAATGCAGCTGCCTTGACTGAAGTAACTGGAACGGTTACTAACAGTAAAGGGGAAGCAGTACCCGGTGTAAGTATTAGAGAAGAAGGTACAGGAAACGGGGTGGTTTCGGATGCAAGCGGTAAATATTCGATTGCTGTAAAAAATGAAAAATCAGTATTGGTGTTTACTTCAGTTGGTTATAAGCCTTTTCAGGCAACGGTTGGCTCACAAAAAGTATTCAATATTGTACTTGAAGATGACAATACACAATTGAACGAAGTAGTTGTAATTGGTTACGGTACAGTTGAAAGAAAAGAATTAACCAGTTCTGTCGCTAAAATTGATGCGAAAAACTTCAATAGAGGAAACGTAAACAATCCAGCACAATTATTACAAGGGAAAGTAGCGGGTTTGTCAATAGTAAGACCGGGCGGTAACCCTAACGAAGATTTCAGTATCAGATTAAGAGGACTTTCTACTTTTGGTGCGAACTCTCAGCCTTTAATTGTAATTGACGGAGTAATCGGAGGCTCATTAAATGCTTTAGATCCAAATGATATTAAATCTATTGAAGTACTGAAAGATGCTTCTGCGGCTGCAATTTATGGAACAAGAGGGTCGTCTGGTGTAATCATCGTGACGACTAAAAGAGGAACGACTGATGGCAAAGCAAGTATCGAATACAATACTTATGTTTCTAGCGAAGAAGTAGCAAGATTTGTTCAAAACTCAACACCTGAGCAATTCGTTGAGGCGGGTGGACAAGACCTTGGTTACAAAACAAATTGGTTAGATTTAGTAACAAGAAAAGGCATCTCTAATGTCCATAATTTATCGTTCTCAAATTCTGCTGGTTCAACAAGTTATACGGGTTCTATCAACTATAGAAATGTTGAAGGTATTTATACTGGAACTGGCTTCAAACAAATTAATGCTCGTTTGAACTTAACCCAAAGAGCTATTAATGACCGTTTGACTTTATCTTTCAACGTTGGGGTAACGAATCGTAATGCAAGTTATGGTTTTACGGATGGTCTTCGTTTTGCCATTATTGCCAATCCTACCGCTCCAGTGTATATTGATAATGACCCCGCTAAAGGATATTTAGAACCAAACAGTCCAGAATTTCATAATCCAGTAGCCATTGCCAAAGAAGCTACTTCGGAAGGGAAAATCAAAACATTGGTTGGAAGTATTCGTGCAGATTTTGAAGTATTAGACGGCTGGAATGTAGGTGCTTTCTATTCGAATCAAATTGATAACAATATGGCTTCTACGTATTTAAGTTCAAAAATGAGATACGGAGCAGCAAGTGGTAGAGGTGGTTTAGCAACAAAATTTTCGCAAGATGGTAATAACGAATTGTTTGAAATGACTACTTCTTACAAAAAGACATTTAACGATTTGAAAGTAAATGTAGTGGGTGGTTATTCAAGACAAATGTTGTCTTTTGAAAATGTGTATGCCGCTAACGGAAATTTTATTACGGATGATTTATTGTACAATAACTTAGGTTTAGGACTTGATATTGCCAATAAATTAGCTGGAATTAGCAGTGCAAAAGAAGAATCAAGATTAGTGGCATTCTTCGGTAGAGCAATGCTAAATTATAAAGATAGCTACTTTTTATCGGCTGCCATCAGACATGAAGGTTCTTCTAAATTTGGTCCTAATCACAGATGGGGGAATTTTTATTCAGTAAGTGGTGGAGCAGATTTATTGAAAGCCTTGAAGATTTCGGCATTGACTACGCTTAAATTAAGAGCAGGTTATGGCGTAACAGGTGCTTTACCAAATCAAAACTATGAGTATTTACAACGTTTGGGAACTGGTCCAAGATTCTTGTTTGAAGGTAATTTCGTGCCGAGTGTTGCGGTGGCTTCTAACCCAAATCCAGATTTGAAATGGGAACAAAAAGCAGAAACGAACATTGGTTTAGACTTCGGTTTGATTGACAATCGCTTGACTGGTTCGGTTGATTATTATGTTCGTAATACCAAAGATGTGTTGCAAACAGTAAGTGTTTCTGTACCGCCAAATTTCTTCGGAACGTCTTTATTAAACATCGGTAAATTAAAAAGTAATGGTTTAGAAGTAGGACTGAACTATGCAGTGATGCCAAAGGCAATCAAAGGTTTGGTTTATAATACAGGTTTGGTTTATTCTACTTATAATACCAAATTGGTAAGTTTTGATGGGAAGCAATCTGAGATTTTCTTAGCCAATCTAGGCCCTCCAGGTTTGAATGGTACTTTAGTGGTTCGTTTGAAAGAAGGGGAGAAAATCGGAGATATTATGGCCCCAATTTTTGAAGGTGTTAATGATACTGGTGGCAGAATTATTAAAGACCAAAATGGCGATGGACAAATCACTAGAGCTGATTATGTAGTAGTCGGAAATGGTTTGCCTAAGTTTGAATTGGCTTGGAACAACAGTCTTGAATACAAAAATTTCGATTTGAATTTCTTAATCCGTGGTGCATTTGGGCATAGCTTAGTGAACATTAACAGAGCTTATTATGAAAGTCCAGCGGCATCAAATAACTATAATCCTGTAAGAACGAAATACTATTTACCTAACCTGAAACAAGGAGAATCTTGGAATAGCTATTACGTAGAAAAAGCAGATTTTGTAAAGCTTGATAACATCACTTTAGGTTACAATGTGAACTTAAGTAAAAAATCAGCTTTCAAAAAAATCAGATTTTATGCTTCTGGACAAAATCTATTTGTTATTTCTGGCTATACAGGCGTAGATCCTGAAGTACATTATAACGAAGGTGGAACTACTGGTACGCCATTAGCACCAGGTATTGATCAACGTACTTCATATTTCAGAACTAAAACGTTCACTTTTGGTGTAAATATCGGATTCTAAGAACTTAAAAAAAATGTATTATGAAAAGATGGTATAAAGCTTCAGTCATGCCGATACTTGCATTTTTATGCTTGTCATGTACTGATTTAGACTCAAAATTATATAGTGAACTTACTCCAAATGATTTCTTCAAGAATGATGACCAATTTGTGGCAGCATTAGGTACAGCATATACTCCGCTATACACTTATGCTGGTGACCCTTGGACGATTCAGGAGTTGAGTTCTGAAACCAGTGCTGCACCTGCTAAATTCGGTCCTTGGGACGATGGTGGTGTTTGGGCAGCCTTACACAGGCATCAATTCAATCCAAACTTTGGGGCTTTCAATACGGCTTGGAACATGGGTTTTGGTGGAATTTCTACCTGTAACCGTTTGATAGAACAACTTACCGCACTTGCTCCACCTGATAAGTCAGCGGCTTTCGTATCAGAACTAAGGGCTTTGAGAGCGTTTTATTATTTCTTGATGATTGATATGTTTGGTGATGCACCACTGATTACTTCTTTTTCAGCCGCAGAAGCCAATCCAGCCAGAAAACCACGTGCAGAAGTATTTGCTTTTATTGTAAAAGAGTTGAACGAAGTAATTCCAAAACTTCCTGAAACAGTAAATTCTACTACTTATGGGCGTATTAATAAATGGAGTGCTTTAACAATTTTGACGAAACTCTATTTGAATGCAGGCGTTTATGCAGGTAAAACGGAATGGGCATTAGCTGCTTCAACGGCAAAGCTGGTAATTGATGGTAATAAATATGCTTTAGAGGGAAATTATTTCAATAATTTCATCGTACAAAATAATGCTTCTCGAGAAAATATTTTTATCATTCCTTACGAAAATGGAAATGCCAACGGCTTCAGTTTGCACATGCAAACCTTACATCCATTAAACAAGGATACTTATAATTTTGCTTCTGGTCCTTGGAATGGATTTACCGCTTTGGAAGAATTCTATAATTCATTTCCAGATAATGATGCTCGTAAAAAACAATTCATTGTTGGGCAACAATATACTTCGGATGGCAAACCAATTCAAGATCCAAATGGTGCAACAGAAGTGGATTCAAAAGGAGCGAAAGACCCTGATGGAACGCCATTAATTTTCACTCCTTTCATCAACGAGCTTACCCCAAAATGTTTCAGTCAGTCGGGAGCGAGATTAGGGAAATTTGAATTCCAAAAAGGTATTCAAACCAATATGGATAATGATTTTCCAATATTGAGATTCGCTGACGTGATTTTAATGCGTGCAGAAGCACTTTGGCGTTTGGATAATAGCAGTGCTGAGGCGGCTACTTTGATTAACCAAATTCGTAGCAGAGCTTCTTTACCAGCTTTAACACCATTGAACGAAGATAATCTTTACAAAGAAATCATGCGAGAAATGGCTTATGAAGGACATTCAAGAACAAACGCAATTCGCTTTGGGAAATTTACCAGAGCTCGTTGGGAAAAACCAGAATCAACCGTGGCAAAATTGGTTTTTCCAGTACCAACAAGTCAGTTGAATGGTAATCCAAATTTCAAACAAAACACAGGTTATTGATATTTTAGTGAATTGTGAGTTAGTGATTTCTATTTGCCGTTGCCCGTGTCATCACGGGCGACAATGTGTTAATGAGACCTCACCCCCGACCCCTCTCCTGTTGAGAGGGGAGCTTTTGAAGCTAAAAAGCCCCCTCTTTGCAGGAGAGGGGGTTGGGGGTGAGGTTGAATGCCAAAGAATATTTGGTGATTGCTTTCTTTTTTGGAAAGCCTCATGGCAAGAACACTTCCTTTCTTTTTATATTTGCGGTTTTCTTCATTTTTATACGGGAAATTGCGTGAAAAAGAAGGATCAACCTATCTCCGAGATAGGAAATCCTATCTTTTTCACGCAAAAAACCGCAAAAAAGACTCGTCAACCTATCTCCAAGATAGGACAATCCATCAAAATGATAGGTTCTTCTATCTCCGAGATGGATTGTCCTATCTAAAAGATGGAATTTCCTATCCAAAAGATAGATTTACCCTTATTTGATTAGAAAGGTTTGGTTAGATTGGCTTGCCGTTGACCGTGTCACCACGGGCGACAATGCGTTGAGATAACATAATTTGTAAATTGCTCGTGAAGACAGGAGCAATGGCAAGAAAGCTTTCAAAAGCTGAAATTTAAAAAACAAAGAAATACATGTTTGTTCAAAAACGATTTTGTTGGCTGATTCCATTTTGTTGCTTGCTTCTTTCTTGCGAGAAAATGTCATCCTATTTTGGCGAACAAAAGATGTTTAGCAATTTACCCGCTTCTGAAACCAACATTGATTTTGAAAATAACCTCACCTATACCGAAGCATTTAACACTTATACCTACCGAAATTTTTACAATGGTGGCGGAGTAGCCATTGGCGATTTGAATAATGATGGTTTGCCCGATGTTTTCTTCTGTGGCAATATGGTCAGCAATAAATTGTACTTAAATAAAGGCGATTTAAGTTTTGAAGACATCACCCAAAATGCAGGCTTGACTACCCAATATGTATGGTCAACAGGGGTAAGCATGGCAGATGTGAATGGCGATGGCTGGTTAGATATTTACGTTTGTAAATCGGGAAAACCAGGCGGAGCAGAACGTAAAAATTCTTTATACATCAACAACGGAGTGAAAGCAGGAACAAACATTCCCACTTTTACCGACAAAGCTACTGAGTACGGCATTGCAGATTATGGGCTTTCGACCCACGCAGCCTTTTTTGATTATGATAAAGATGGAGATTTGGATATGTATTTACTCAATAACTCTATCAGAACGGTTGGTATTTATGATTTAATAAAAGACCAACGCAACATTCGTGACCCAAAAGGAGCGAATAAATTATACAGAAATAACGGAAATACTTTTGAGGACGTTAGCGAGCAAGCAGGAATTTATGGCAGTGCTATCGGGTTTGGTTTGGGCGTTACCATTGGCGATATTAATAAAGATGGTTGGCAAGACATTTATGTCTCTAATGATTTCTTTGAAAAAGATTACCTCTATATCAATCAAAAAGACGGTAATTTTCTAGAATCTTTAGAACAGTATATGGGCGAAATTAGTCTCGGTTCGATGGGAGCAGACATGGCAGATATTAACAACGATACTTATCCAGATGTATTTGTCACCGAAATGTTGCCCGAAAGTAACGAGCGAATAAAAACAAAAACAGCTTTTGAAGATTGGAACAAATACCATAGTAATATCTCAACGGGTTATCACAAACAATTTCCCCGTAATGTTTTACAGCTTAGTTTAGGAAAAACCAATACGGGTGAAATGGCATTTAGTGAGATTTCCCGATTGGCAGGCGTAAGTGCGACAGACTGGAGTTGGGGTGCTTTGATGGTAGATTTAGACAATGATGGTTTTAAAGATATTTATGTGGCAAATGGTATTTTCAAAGATTTGACCGATTTAGATTATATCAATTATTACGCCGACCCGATTACTATTAAAAGATTGATGCAGGAAAAAGGGAAGTTTTTAAAGGAATTGATAGATGCTATTCCTTCCAATCCTTTGCCGAATTATGTGTTTCATAATCAAGGAAATAAAGCATCTGCTTTTCAGTTTAGTAATGCTACTAAAGATTGGGGATTGGATATTCCAAGTTTTTCAAATGGTTCAGCCTATGGGGATTTAGACAATGATGGCGATTTAGATTTGGTCATCAATAACGTAAATATGCCCGCAATGGTTTTGCGAAATAATGCCAGAGCGGTGAATCCAAATCAACATTTTTTAAGCATCAAGCTCAAAGGTTTAGGAAAAAACACCGCTGCTTTAGGCACACAAGTAACGGTGTATCATCAAGGGAAAAGTTTTTATCAAGAATTAGCACCGATGCGAGGTTATCAATCTACCGTAGATGACAGATTGCATTTTGGTTTAGGCGATATACAGGAAGTAGATTCTATTCAAATTCTTTGGGCAAATCAAAGCTCGCAAGTACTAAAAAAAGTAAAAACGAATCAGTTTTTAACGATTCAGCAAGAAGTTTCTGAACCTATTCAAGCTCAGAAACAGATAATTGAAAAGACAATTTTACAAGACGTTACCAAGGATTTTAGTCTGAATTATCAGCATCAAAAAAGTACTTTTATTGATTTCAACCGTGAGCCATTACTCTTTCATGGCATTGAAAATAAGAGTGTTCAGACAGCAGTGGCAGACGTGAATGGTGATGGTTTAGAAGATTTTTTTGTGGCAGGTTCTTTCGGAAAAGCGGGACAATTATACCTCCAAACCAAAGCAGGGAAATTTGAAGTAACGGCACAGACTTGTTTTGAAAAAGCTCAATTTCATGAAGATACTGCCGTACTTTTCTTTGATGCCAATGGCGATACTTTCCCAGATTTATACATAGCCAGTGGCGGAACGGCATTTATTGATAACGCTCCAGAATTGAAGGATAGACTTTTTGTCAATGATGGAAAAGGGAAATTCCAATTGGGAGAAAATGCTTTACCGAACATTTTAGAAAATACTTCTTGTGTAAAAGCAGGAGATTTTGACCAAGATGGCGACGAAGATTTATTGGTTGGCACAAGAGCGAAGGCATTTTATTATGGATTTTCGGTGAATGCACATCTTTTACAGAATGATGGCAAAGGGAATTTCAGGGAAGTAAGTAAGCAAATTGCCCCTGCTTTACAAGAAATTGACATGGTGACTGATGCCGCTTGGCTGGATTATGACCAAGATCATGATTTAGATTTTGTGATTGTAGGCGAATGGATGGGCATCAAATTATTTGAAAATAACAAAGGGAAATTTACCGAAAAAAGTAAAGCATTAGGCTTTGAAAACAGTAATGGTTTTTGGAATTGTCTTGCCATTGCAGACATCAATCAAGACGGATTTCCAGATATTGTAGCAGGGAATTTAGGTGAAAATACTCGTTTAAAAGCCTCAATTGAAAAGCCTTTAACTATGTATGCCCATGATTTCGACCAAAATGGAAAGAACGAACAAATCATTACAGCATATAATGGCGACGAAGCGTATCCTTTGGCAACTCGTAAAGATTTATTGGCAGAATTGCCTTTGCTAAAACGCAAATTGCCTTTGGCAAAAGATTATGCACATACCAAAATAGAAGATTTATTTGATGAAGACATTTTACATCAGGCAAAAAAATCTTCTGTGTTTACAACGGCTTCCACTTGTTTCATTAATCAGCGAGGGAAATTTATAGCAAAAGCTTTACCAATTGAAGCCCAAATGTCCCCAATTTATACTTTAGTAATTGATGATTTTGATGGCGATAAACAATTAGATATACTTTGTGGCGGAAATTTACATACCGCCAAACCAGAAGTAGGCATTTACGATGCCAGCGTTGGGCAATTATTAAAAGGAGATGGAAAAGGGAATTTCAAAGTTTATACAATGGTAAAATCTGGTTTGTGTATCAAAGGAGAAATCAGAAGTATTAACAAAATAGCCGTCAAAGGAAAAGCACATTGGATAATGGCTAAGAAGAATGAAAAAATAAGTATTATCAAGCATACTTTGTAATGGGGAAAATTATGAAAATCAATCAATTATATATTTACGCTATGCTCTTTGTATTGCTTTTAGGAGCTTGTAAACAAACGCCTGAAGAACAATATTTAAGCTTAGAATCGGAAGAATTAGCCACAAAAGTTCGTCATGATAAGCTTTTTAAAGGACTTTACTTGGGCATGAAAGATTCTACTTTTTTTGATTTTTGTTTGAAGAAAAACATTCATAAAGATTTCTTTCAAGGCGGACAAAAAAATAGTGCTTGGATTACGACAAAGATAAAATCCCCCAATCACAAAACCTTAGAAGTCAATTTTTTTCCAACCTTTAAAGCTCAAAAAATAGCTGAAGTAAATTCAGCTTTTTATTATCAAGATGCCGTAGCTTGGAAAGTCGGAGCAAGTAATGATAAGCTTTTGAGTGATGTAATACAGCTTTTAGAATCGTGGTATCAACGAAAATTTATCAAGATAAATAGTCCTTACTTTTTCAAAAATGATGTTTTTGTTACCGTTCGTGGCAATTGTAGAATTGTAGTTTCAGAAGAAGCCCAAAGCAATGCCATCAATGTAAGATTTATTGATTTATTAGCCCCAAAACAGTAGTTCATGCAAGGTTTGAAAAGAAATATATGGGTGCTGATGCTATCATTTACTGGTTGGGCTTGTCAGTGGAATCAAAGTGAACAACCTTTGTTTACCGAATTGTCGGCCACCGAAACAGGGATTGATTTTCAGAATACCGTTACGGATACCAAAGATTTTAACATTTATACTTACCGAAATTTTTATAATGGCGGTGGCGTAGCCATTGGCGACATCAACAACGATGGTTGGCAGGATATTTACTTCACCGCCAACATGGGGAAAAACAAATTGTATTTGAATAAAGGCGATGGAAAATTTGAAGATATTGCTAAAAAAGCAGGCGTAGAAGGCACAAAAGCATGGTCAACTGGCGTGACGATGGCAGATGTAAATGGCGATGGTTGGTTAGATATTTATGTTTGTAATTCTGGTGATGTAAAAGGAGACGACAAACAAAACGAACTTTTTATCAATAATCAAAATGGTACTTTTAGCGAAAAAGCCGAAGAATACGGCTTGGCAGACAAAGGTTTATCGACGCACGCCTCTTTTTTTGACTATGACCAAGATGGCGATTTGGATGTATATATTTTGAATAATTCCTATCGCCCGATAGGTTCATTCAATTTAGCAACCATTGATAGAGATACTAGAGATGAGTTAGGAGGCGATAAATTGTACAGAAATGATGGTGGAAAATTTAAAGACGTTAGTCAGGAAGCACATATTTATGGCAGTGCGATTGGCTTTGGTTTGGGCTTAGTTGTTTCCGATTTCAATAACGATGGCTGGTTGGATATGTATGTCTGTAACGATTTTTTTGAACGAGATTATCTCTACATCAATCAGCACGATGGTACGTTTTCCGAAGAACTTACACAGCAAATGCCTTCTATTTCTCAAGCAAGTATGGGTGCAGATGCCGCTGATTTAAACCATGATGCTTTGCCCGAATTATTTGTAACAGAAATGCTACCAAAGGACGAAGAAAGGCTGAAAACTTCCATGACTTTCGAGAACTGGAATAAGTATCAATACAACCAAAAGTATGGTTATCATCAGCAGTTTACACGGAATATGTTGCAACTCAACAATGGAGCAAACGAGTTTTCAAAAGGCTCATTTAGTGAAATTGGTAGATATGCAGGCGTAGAAGCGACCGACTGGAGTTGGGGTGCTTTGATGGTAGATTTTGATAATGATGGCTGGCGAGATATTTATGTGAGTAACGGTATTTATAAAGATATTTTGAATCAGGATTATCTAAAATTTATTTCAAGCGATGCTTTTGCCAAAACGGTTATCTCAAAAGATGGCGTGGATTATAAGAAGCTAATCGACATTATTCCGTCGAAACCGATTGAAAACTACGTTTTTGCTGGTAAAGCAGACTTGGCTTTTGAAGACAAAACCAAAGCTTGGGGACTGAATAAACCCAGTTTTTCTAATGGTTCGGCTTATGGTGATTTAGACAACGATGGCGATTTAGATTTAGTCGTTAACAACGTCAATATGCCTGCTTTTGTGTATAGAAATGAAAGTAATACAGTGCCAGAAAAAGGTAATTTTCTGAAAATACAACTCAAAGGAAAAGATAAGAATACCGTAGCGATTGGAGCAAAAGTAATAGCATTTTCGGCAGGAAAACAATATATGGTTGAACAAGTGCCTTCTCGTGGTTTTCAATCTTCGGTAAGTAATGTGCTGCAAATTGGTTTGGGAAAAAATGCTAAAATTGACTCCTTGCAGATTCGTTGGCCAAGAGGTTTGTTTACTAAAATCTATCAAGTGAAAGTAAACCAAACCTTGGTTTTTGATGAAAAAACAGCTTCAACTTTTATTTCAAAGCCTGAACCAAGCAAGCAAAATATTACTTTCTGGAAAGATATTTCTAAGGATTTTTCAGCAGATTTTTCGCATCAAGAAAATACTTATAGCGATTTTGACGATGTGCCTTTACTCTTTCAAATGCTCTCGACCGAAGGACCACATTTGGCAGTAGCAGATGTCAATGGCGATGGTTTGGAAGATGTTTTTATCGGTACTGGAAAAGGAATTCCAGCTAAATTATTGCAACAAAAAGCAGATGGCAGTTTTATACAGACCAATCAAAAGCTTTGGGAAATGGACAAAAATGCAGAAGATGTTGATGCTGTTTTCTTTGATGCCGACCAAGACCATGATTTGGATTTGTACGTGGCAAGCGGTGGGAGTGAGGCAGAAGAGCAAAGTAATGAATTAAGCGACCGATTGTATTTTAATGATGGCAAAGGGAATTTTACAAAATCATTTCAATTTTTACCAACCATTAAATTTGAAAATTCAGCTTGTGTAAAACCTGCTGATTTCGACCAAGATGGCGATATTGATTTGTTTGTGGGCATTCGTGCCGCTAATCGGCATTATGGTTTGCCACAAAATGGCTACTTTTTACAAAATAATGGCAAAGGACTTTTTAGCAATATTACGCCAAAAATTGCTCCTACTTTAAATCAAATCGGTTTGATTCGTGATGCAAAATGGATTGATGTTGATAAAGATAAACAACTTGATTTGGTAATTATTGGCGAATGGATGGGCATTCATGTCTTCAAAAATTTGCAGGGAAAATTTGAAGATATTTCAGAAAAATTAGGCGTGTCAACTATAAAAGGTTGGTGGAATACCATTCAATCTGCTGATTTGGATAATGATGGCGATGAAGATTTGATACTCGGAAATCATGGATTAAATTCCAGATTTAGAGCTTCTGAAAGTAAACCAATTCAACTTTTTTCCAGTGATTTTGATAACAATGGTTTCTTTGAGCAAATCCTGTGTACTTATAACGGAGAAGAATCTTATCCATTGGTTTTACACCAAAATATCACGGCTCAATTGCCTTATTTAAAGACAAAGTACTTGAAAAACGAAAGTTATAAAAATCAGAAAATCAATGATTTATTTACCAATGAGCAATTGTCAAAAGCAACAAAATTGGAAGTAAATACTTTAGAAAGTGTCGTACTAATCAATCAACAAAAAGAGGGATTTAGGATACAAAAATTGCCTTATCAAGCACAGCTTTTTCCGATTTATGCCATTCATGTTACAGACATCAACCATGATAAATTTCCAGATTTAATTGTAGGTGGTAACCTCTACGAAGCCAAACCAGAAGTAGGCAGATACGATGCTGGTCGTGGACTTTGCTTATTAGGCAAAGGCGACGGTACTTTTTCGGTGATACCAAATAAATCGGCTGGGATTTATGTGGAAGGACAAATCAGAGATTTCAAAACCTTGAAAGTAGGTAAAAAAGAAGTATTTATTGTTGCTAAAAATGGGGCTAAATTTCAAGTTTTTTGTAAGGAAAAGTAAAACCTCACCCCCAACCCCCTCTCCTTCAGAGATGGGACTTTAAGAATATCAAAAGTTCCCCTCTCAACAGGAGAGGGGTTAGGGGTGAGGTTTTAGATAACTAATTTTACTAATGAATTTTAAAAAAGCAGATAGAATTGGTAATGATTTATACTTCAAAAGAGTTGTTTGGGCTTTTTTGAGTCTGTTTGTGTTCGCTGCTTGTTCTTCTGATAAAAAGCCTTTGTTTCAATTATTAGAGAATAAAAATACGAAAGTTGACTTCGTGAATCGCTTTTTGGAAACGGAAGAAGTAAACCTCAACGAATATTTATATGCCTACAATGGCGGTGGCGTGGCGGTTGGCGACATTAATAATGATGGATTCCCTGATATGTACTTTACAGCTAATCAATCGGGCAATACTTTGTACCTCAATAAAAGTAAAGAAAATGAACAGATTAGCTTTGAAGACATTACCGAAAAAGCAGCCGTAAAAGGCTTTTCAGGCAAAAATTATTGGACAACTGGGGTAGTGATGGTAGACATTAATCATGATGGTTGGTTAGATATTTATGTGAGTCAAGTTTCTGGTTATAAAGGCTTTACTGGAAAAAATCTATTGTTTATTAATAATCATAATCTTACTTTTTCTGAGAAAGCAAAAGAATATCAGCTTGATTTGGTTGGTTATTGTCAGCAAGCGGCTTTTTTTGATTATGATAACGATGGTGATTTAGATTTATATCAATTGAATCATTCAGTACATAGTCCAGAAGTATATCTTAACACGAGTCTTCGCAATAAAAGAGACCCTCTGGCAGGCGATAAATTATTAAGAAATGATAACGGAAAATTTGTTGATGTCAGCGAAAAAGCAGGTATTTGGGGTTGGGCTGCCGCTTATGGTTTGGCAATGGGTGTTGCAGATTTAGACAATAATGGCTTTGCAGATATTTATGTTTCCAATGATTTCCATGAAAATGATTATGTCTATTTCAATCAGGGCAATGGTACTTTTCTGGAAAAAAGTAAAGAAGCTACGACTTACACCAGTAATTTTTCGATGGGAAGCGACATTGCCGATATTAATAATGATGGTTTGTTGGATATTATGACTTTAGACATGAAGCCCGACGACGATATTGTCAGAAAACAATCGGCAGGAGCAGACCCTTTTGATATTTTTCAGTTCAAACTTAGTTTTGGTTATGAAGCACAATTTCCAAGGAATATGTTGCAATTGAATCAAGGAAATTTGGATGGAAAAATTGGTTGTCAATTTTCAGAAATTGGTCAGTTGGCAGGCGTGGATGCTACCGATTGGAGTTGGTCAACCCTTTTGGCAGATTTAGATAATGATGGTTTGAAGGATATTTTTGTTTCAAATGGCATCTATCGGCGCCCGAATGATTTAGATTATATCAACTATACTTATCAGAAAAATGTCAAGAAAAGTTCTTCCTTGAAACTCTCGCAAATGATGCCAAGTGGAGCAGAACACAACTTTGCGTATAGGAATCAGGGTAATTTACAATTTGAGGACGTTTCGCAAGCTTGGGGATTTTCAACGGTGGGTTATTCGATGGGAACGGCTTATGCTGATTTAGACAATGATGGCGATTTAGATTTAGTCATCAATAATCTTAATGCTTTAGCCTCAGTATATGAAAATCAGTCGAATGCCGAAGAAAATCATTACTTAAAAATTCAACTCAAAGGTGAAGGTAAAAATCCATTTGGGATTGGAGCAAAAGTAGAATTAGTGACTCAAAAAGGCACAATAGTTCAGGAATTACAGCCTACTCGTGGTTGGCTTTCTTCGGTAGATTATGTCTTGAATTTTGGTTTAGGAGCAATTAAAACGATTCAAGAAATAAAAGTAACTTGGGCAAATGGCAAAGTACAAGTATTGAAAAATGTATCTGTCAATCAATTACTTGTCCTTACCGAAAAGAATGCTTCTCCTGAAAAACCTTTACCAGAAAAAGCAAAGCAAAAACTTTGGCAAGACATTACTGAGCAAAGTAATCTCAAATTTGTTCACCAAGAAAACCCTTATTCTGATTTTGCTAATGAACGCTTAATGCCACAAATGCTATCCACACAAGGGCCTAAATTAGCAGTGGCAGATGTAAATGGCGATGGTTTAGATGACTTTTTTGTGGGCGGAGCGATGAACCAAGCTGGCGTTTTGTATTTACAGAAAAATGACAAATTTGTATTGGGAAATCAGCAGGCATTTGTTGCGGATAAACAATATGAAGATGCTGATATTCAATTTTTTGATGCTGATAATGATAAGGATTTAGATTTATTGATACTCAGTGCAGGCGGACAAACGAATGAGGCGAGTCTTACGCCATTGAGATTGTACTTGAATGATGGCAAAGGAAATTTCAGTCCTTCGCCGAAAGAAATGCCATTACTTTGGAGTAATAAATCTTGTTTAGTCACAGCAGATTTCGATGGTGATAAGCGAATGGATATTTTTGTCGGAGTGCGTTCTATCGTAAAACAATATGGTATTTCTGCGGATAGTTATGTGCTGATGAATCGAGGAAATGGAGAATTTGCTTTAGATACGAGTGAAAAAACCAAAGTTTTTAAAAACTTAGGCATGGTTACTTCTGCCATTTGGTTGCCCAACAGTAAAGAGTTGGTCGTGGCTGGAGATTGGATGCCGATTACTATTTTGAAAAGAGAAGCGAATGGCACATTCTCAAAAAGAATCATCGAACATACGGCTGGTTGGTGGAATTGTTTGAAAGCCTGTGATTTAGACAATGACGGAGACCTTGATATTTTAGCAGGAAACCGAGGTATTAATTCAGATTTAAGAGCAAGTACAGAAAACCCTGTGACATTGATGGTGAAAGATTTTGATAACAGTTTTTCGACCGACCCAATTATTTGTCATTTCAGAAACGGGAAAGAAAGATTGTATGAAGGTTTAGACGAAATCAAAAAACAGATGCCCATGATTCAAAATCGTTTTCATGAGTATAAGTTTTTTGCGGTAAGTCAATTGAAAGATATTTTTCCAGAAGCACTCAAAAAAAATGCTGTAATTAAACAAGTAGAGACTTTTGAATCGCTACAATTAATCAATGACGGCAAAAGTAATTTTCAAATAAAAGTACTTCCGAAACATTTTCAGTTTGCTCCGATTTATGCTTTTTGTAGCAAAGATTTTAATCAAGATGGAAAAATTGATTTGGTTTCTGGTGGCAATTTTTCAGGATTCAAACCTAATTTGGGCATGATGAATTCAAGTGTCGGTACATATTCAGAAGGCAGTTCAAAAGGTGATTTTAACGCTATGCCAGCCCATCAAAGTGGCTTAAATATGTCAAAAGAAGTACGTGATATTCAAGCCATTCGGCTTGGAAATCGAGATTGTCTTTTGATTGCCAACAATAACGAACATATCCAATTATTTCAATTTTTTAAAAATCAACAATAAACACTATGAAAAAAGTACTCATTATGGCGTGTTGGCTTGTGGCTTTTTATGCCAATGCCCAAAAACTTTCTTATGATTATCCCATCAAACCGATTGATTTTACGAAAGTAAAAGTAACAGGCGGATTCTGGAAAAGTCGTTTGGATACCGTTGAAAACAAAACGATTCCTTATGCTTTTCAAAAATGCGAGGAAACGGGTAGAATCAATAATTTTATTTTTGCTGGCGGACTACAAGAAGGAAAATTTAAAGGAAGTTATGGCTTTGATGATTCGGACGTTTATAAAATTATCGAAGGTGCTTCTTACTCTTTGATGAACGAACGGAATCCTAAATTGGATGCTTATTTAGACAAAGTAATTTCGTACATAGCCGCTGCTCAAGAAGATGATGGCTATTTATACACCGCTTGGACTTTGAAAGCAAATGATTACAACAAATTTCAATGTTGTTCTTATGATCCTAAAGGTAGATTTTTGGGTGAAAAAATGAGTCATGAATTTTATGACGCTGGTCACATGTATGAAGCAGCAGTTGCTCATTATGTGGCTACTGGCAAAAAGTCATTCTTGAATATTGCCACTAAAAATGCTGATTTGATTTATGATTTATGTTTCAACAAAGGTTTACAAAGCTATTCGGGTCATCAGGAAATAGAGCTGGGCTTGATTAAATTATTCAGAGTAACCAATAATAAAAAGTACCTTGACCTAGCAAAATTATTGCTTGAACGACGTGGTCATCAGCCACTTACTGGTAAAAAGACTGATTTCGATAGTCCAGCTTATTCACAAGACCATTTGCCTGTTACTCAGCAAGATGAAGCCGTTGGGCATTCGGTGCGTGCGGTTTATATGTATGCGTCGATGGCTGATATTGCAGCCATCACGGGCGATAAAGCGTATCTCAAGGCAATTGATAAACTTTGGGAAGATATTGTTAGTAAAAAAATGTATGTGACTGGTGGTTTGGGTGCTGCACATGGCATCGAAGGTTTTGATGTAGCTTATGCTTTGCCAAACGACGCTTACGCAGAGACCTGTGCGGCTATTGCCAATGTTTATTGGAACCACCGTATGTTTTTATTGCATGGCGAATCTAAATACATGGACGTTTTAGAAAGAACTTTGTACAATGGTTTGATGTCGGGATTGTCTTTAGAAGGTGACAAATTCTTTTATCCAAATCCATTGGTTTTTGATGGGAAAGAAAAGTTCAATCAAGGAGCTACTTGCCGCAGTCCGTGGTTCGACTGTTCGTGTTGTCCTTCCAATCTTTCAAGATTTGTGCCTTCGGTTTCGGGTTATGTGTATGCCGTAAAAGATAACAGTGTTTTCGTCAATTTATTTATGAATTCAGAGGCGACTTTAGCAGTAAAAAATCAAACTATTCAATTGACCCAAACGACCAATTATCCTTGGAGTGGAGACGTAAATTTATCGGTTAAAACTTCAAAATTAACGCCTGCTACTTTACGCATTCGTATTCCGGGTTGGTCGCAAAACGAAGCCGTGCCAAGTGATTTATATTATTTCAACGCTACTTCTTCAGCCAAAACCATCATTAAATTAAATGGCAAAGCGGTTACTTATAAAATCGAAAATGGCTACGCATTGATTAATCATGCTTGGAAAAGTGGCGATAAAGTAAATATCAGTTTCCCAATGGAAAACAAAACTTTGACAAGTAATGCCAATATCAAAGCAAACGAAAATAAAGTAGCTGTTCAAAGAGGACCAATGTTATTTTGTGTAGAAGCACAAGACAATAACAATCACGCTTTAGATATTTCTTTGAATGAACAAGCACCTTTTACGGCAGAATATCAAAAAGATTTATTGAATGGAGTAACCGTTTTAAAAGGAAAAGGCTGGATAAATACCAACGAAGGAAAGCAAGAAGTACCTATTCAAATGGTGCCTTATGTAGTTTGGGGACACAGAGATATTAAACCGATGGCTGTTTGGTTAGGGAAGAATTAATACTTATTACTTATCTGTTTGGGAAGTCATAGTTTTACTTCCCAAACAGTTTTTTATATTATTCGTAATAATTAAAAATAGAATAATGATATATAAGTGTTGACTTTTTCTGGTGAATGCTTATATTTGTGTCAAATTAACACATTTTAAAATTGCCTATTTAACTTTCTCCAAAACGTTATCCAAGAACAAAATTTTATGTTTTTAAGAACAGCACTTTCATTTTTATTGCTTTTTATCTCTTGTCCAAAAGACTTTGCTCAAGAAGGAAATACTAAACTTCAAAGCTTTCCGCTTCAAGCTGTACGTTTAAAGGCTGGGCCATTTCTGAATGCCCAACAGGTTGATTTGAAGTACATTTTGGCTTTGAATCCTGATAAACTTTTAGCTCCTTACTTGATTGATGCAGGTTTGCCACTAAAAGCTGAACGCTACGGAAACTGGGAAAACTCTGGTTTGGATGGTCACATCGGCGGACATTATCTATCTGCTTTGGCTTTGATGTATGCTTCTACAGATAATGTTGAAGTGAAAAAAAGGCTAGATTACATGGTGTCGGAATTGGCAAAATGCCAGCAAAAAAATGGCGATGGTTATGTCGGTGGGATTCCGCAAGGAAAAGTATTTTGGAGTAGAATCGCCAAAGGAGATTTGGATGGAAGTGGCTTCGGTTTGAACAATACTTGGGTGCCTTTGTACAATATTCATAAATTATTTGCGGGTTTGCAAGATGCTTATGTGGTTGCTGGAAATAAACAAGCACTGAACGTTTTGGTAAAATTAGCCGATTGGTTTGCTGTAACCATTCAAAATTTGAATGATGAACAAATTCAAAAAATGCTAAGAACCGAACACGGTGGTATGAACGAAGCCTTTGCAAATCTTTATGAAATTTCACACGAAAAAAAGTACTTAGCCATTGCTCAAAAAATTTCACACCGTGCGATACTTGACCCATTGTTGGCTCAAAAAGATGCTTTGACGGGTTTACACGCCAATACGCAAATTCCTAAAGTAATTGGTTATCAGAAAATTGCTGATTTGACACAGAACAAAGATTGGGCAAATGCGGCTAACTTTTTCTGGGAAAATGTTAGTACCAAACGTAGCGTTTCTTTTGGCGGAAATAGTTTCAGAGAACATTTTAATCCTGTCAATGATTTTACGCCTATGTTGGAATCGAATCAAGGGCCAGAAACTTGCAATTCCTACAATATGCTGAAATTGACGAAATCTTTATTTTTGTCAGAACCCAAAGCTAATTATATCGACTTTTTTGAACGCACGCTTTTCAACCATATTTTGTCTTCGCAACATCCGACAAAAGGCGGATTTGTCTATTTTACGCCGATTCGTCCACGTCATTATCGAGTTTATTCTCAGCCACAAGAAGGTTTTTGGTGCTGTGTAGGTTCGGGAATTGAGAATCACGGCAAGTACGGCGAAATGATTTATGCACATACCGACAAAGATTTGTATGTAAATTTATTTATGGCTTCTACTTTGAACTGGAAAGAAAAAGGTTTGACGCTGACGCAAAACACACAATTTCCGAATGCTTCAAACTCAGAAATTACGTTAAAACTGAACAAACCACAAACGTTTACGCTTTATGTTCGCTACCCGAAATGGGTGAAAGAAAAGACTTTTCAAGTAAAAGTAAACGGAAAAACATTTACGGTGAATGAAAAACCAAGTTCATTCATTGCGATTAACAGAACTTGGAAATCGGGCGATAAAGTATCGCTTACTTTCCCGATGGAAACCACAGCCGAAACACTTCCCGACGGCTCGCCTTGGGTTTCGTTTGTGCATGGACCAATTGTATTGGCTGCTAAAACCGATACAACAGACTTAAAAGGACTTTTTGCAGACGATAGCCGAATGGGACACGAGGCTTCTGGAAAATTATATCCTTTAGACGAAGCTCCTATTTTGGTAAGTAATTCAAACGATTATTTATCGAAAATTCAGCCAATTAAGAAGCAGCCATTAGTCTTTTCAATGGGCGATGCACTTTATCCAGCCAAATATCAATCGCTTACTTTGATTCCTTTTTACCAATTGCACGATGCCCGTTATATGATGTATTTTCCTGTGATGAATCAGGAGAAATTGGCTGGAAAAATTCAGGAAATGAAAGAGAAGGAACAAGTAAAATTGGCATTAGAACAGCAAACTATAGACCAAATTGCTTTGGGCGAACAACAACCCGAAGCCGACCATCATTTTCAAGGGAACCAATCGAATGTAGGCGGAGAACTTGGTGCGTTCTGGAGAAGTACTACCGATTGGATAAGTTATGATTTAAGAAATAACGAGCAAAATGCTCAGAAAATCAGAATTACTTTTGGCAATGAAAACCGAGCAAGAGATTTTGATATTTTAATTGATAATCAGTTATTTAAATCGGTTCAGTTTGAAGCAGTAAAATCAAGAAAATCCTTTGAAGTCGATTATGAATTACCTGCTGAATTGAATAAAAAGCTTATCAATATCAAATTTGTGGCAAAAAATAAGCAAAGTACTGGCGCAATTTATAGTATTAGATTGATGAAGAAGTAGCTTATTGATGTATAGTTTTAACATTTAAAAGTCCAAGTGGTGTTTTGCTCAAGACTTGTACCAATTAGCAAAACATTTTCTGGTTTCAATCAATAGGGGTGGACTTAAGTCCACCCCTATTGATTGAAAAGGATTTATATAAATATTTTCAACTTAAAAGTCCAAGTGACGCTTCGCTTAAAACTTGAACTAGTTGGCATTATTCCATAATGCTTCACTTTTTGCCAAATCCCTTATTCACTACTACTTTTTGTCTTAGTTATTTTGCTTTTCAATACTTCCGTAACCTGTTTTACAAATTTGTCTTTATCTTTCTTGGCTTCTTTGATTGTTGCTTTTATATCTGACGGTATTTCATAATATTTTTCTGCCCAAATGTAAACTTCCATAATAATAGGTAACAAATCAATTCCTTTTTGGGTAAGTCTATATAAAATTTTTGCTTTACTATCAGGATGTGCTGATTTTTCAATTACACCATTTTCTTCAAGTCCTTTCAGCCTTGATGCTAAAATATTTGTTGCAATCCCTTCTGCCGATTTTAAAAAATCGTTATAGGTACACTTGTTCCAAAACATTAAGTCTCGAATGATAAGCAACGACCACTTGTCACCAAACACATCAAGCGAACAACTCAATGGACATTCCGATCTTTTTTTACTTGTTTCCATAAAATAATCTTAAAATTAACTTGCATTTTAAAAGTTGCTTGTATATTTGCACTTGCAATTTGAAAGTAAATTTACAAATAAATCTTTATATCAAGTAATCATGAGTAAAACAATTTTAGTAACAGGAGCATCATCAGGTTTTGGGCTTCTAATCGCAAATAAGCTCCACAATAGTGGATATAAAGTAATCGGAACAAGTCGCAATCCTGAAAAGTATGCTTCAAAGTTTCCCTTCAAAATGATAGCTTTAGACCTTGATTCAGAACAATCAATAAACACTTTGCCAGAAAGAATTTTCAAGGAAATAGGTCAGTTGGATATTCTTATCAATAATGCAGGTTTTTTAGTATCAGGTATTGCAGAAGAAACGCCAATAGAGTTAGGAAGACAGCAATTGGAAACAAATTTTTGGGGAACTATCAAAGTGACTAATACTATATTACCTTATTTTAGAAAACAAAAATTCGGTCAAATAATTACAGTAGGTTCAATTATAGGACTTGTGTCTTTTCCAAATGCCGCTTATTATGCTGCTTCAAAACACGCACTGGAAGGGTATTTTAAATCATTACGGTATGAATTGAATGAGTTTAATATTAGTGTTTCTATGATTGAACCTGCTGCTTTTAAAACCAGTATTTTAGATAATTCATCAACGACCTTAAATAAAATTGAAGATTATAATTCTTTAAGAGGCAAGATTGAAAAATTCACTGATGACTTAGTAGAACAAGCAGAAGACCCTGCAATAGTTGCAGATAAAGTGCTCAAAGTAGTTCAAGAAGATAAACCACAATTTAGAAATATTGTGGGTAAAGGCACTTCTGTCTTAATTAATTTACAGCATTTTGCTTATGGAATGTTGGAAAAAAATGTTCTTAAACAATTAAATAAAAACTAAAAATGAAAAATATATTTCTTTTATCAATTTTAATGATTTTGAAAATGGCTACAACAAATGCTCAAAATAGTAACGCTACAAATGCGAACTATACTTATGCAACTGTTCCAACACAGTTTGTAGAGGCAAACGGTATTAAGTTCGCCTACCGCTCTTACGGCAAAAAGGGTGACATTCCCGTTATTTATTTCAATCACTTAACTGCAAACCTTGATAATTGCGACCCAAGGATTATGGATGCCATTGCAGCTCACCGTCAAATTATTTCTTTTGACTACAGGGGTATTGGTGCCACAACTGGTAAACAAGGAGAAAGTATAGCTGATATGGCTAAAGATGGCATCGCTTTTATTCACGCCTTGGGTTACAAGCAAGTAGATATTGTGGCATTCTCAATGGGTGGCTTTATTACACAAGAAATACTTTTATTGGAACCGCAATTGGTTCGTAAGGTAATATTGGCAGGAACAGGTCCAAGAGGTGGTGCAGGAATATCTGATGTTGTTGGTAAAACGTATGGGGATATTTTCAAAGGATTATTTACATTCAGAGACCCTAAGTTTTATTTATTTTTCAACCAAGATAAAATAGGTAAAGCGGCTGCAAAAGATTTTTTACATCGATTAAAAGAAAGAAAAGAAAATCGTGATAAAAAAGTAAAATTATACGCTTTGAAGAAACAGTTGAAAGCCATTAAAGATTGGGGAAATGAAAAACCTATGGATTTAAGTGTTTTCAATCTACCAGTATTTATAGCCAATGGCGATGCCGACAGAATGGTGCCTTCACAATTATCGAATGATATGGCAAAGCGTTTTCCAAATGCTCAATTAAAAATTTATCCCAATTCTGGACATGGCGGTATATTTCAATATCATGAAGAATTTATCCCACAAGCCATTGATTTTTTAATTAAATAAATAACGAAAAATGAAAAGAAAAATTTCAATATTGCTACTTCTTATTTTAGGAATAGCAAGTACTTATGCTCAAGATAAAGCAAGCAAAGTTGTAACCTCAGTCGAGACAGAAAAACACCTTTCATCTTCCATTTTATTGTGGATGAGAACCGACAAGCCTCGTCAGACAGGTATGGATAGGTGGAAGGGACCTCATGCAAAAATTATTTCTGCAAATAAAGGATTGTTAGAATATCGTCAAATACATTTTGCTGAAAACAATACAGGTTTGTGGCCATTGATTCGAGGTGTGGAAACCAGCATACCTCAAGATCGTAAAGTTGATGGAGTGGCTGATGTTACTTTAAAAAATTTCTTTTCAGTTTTTAAGGGTAAAAAGCAAAACAAACTTGCTTATGCTGATGAAGTTAATTTATTTAAGCGCACCATACTTTACGTAGCTTTTCCGAAAACATCAAAGTGGTATAATGTAGCCTCGCCTAACCCAAAAATTGAAGCAAGAGCTATGGTGTTTTTTAGAATAAAAGAGGGGGTAAAGGAAAGCGATTTCAAGAAATTTATTATGGATGAACTTACACCAACCCTTGCCAACACGGGTGTTTTACGAGAACTAAGAAGTAAAGCTTATAACTCTTGGAAACAGAAACAATGGAATACACCAAATGTGGCACATGATAATGATAAGAGCGTACAGTTTCAGGCTTCTATTATGCTTGGATTTACTAATAAAAGTGAAATGGAAAATTTCTTTAGTAGCGATGAAGTAAAAAAACTATCAGAAAGAATTGCTACTTTTTGTTCAGCAGTTCATGCGTACAAAATTTTTGAAACCATCACATTTGTGAAAGATGGAAAAGAAATAAAATAAATTACAAATAGCTAAATAAATCAGATGAAAGCATTCATAGTAAAACGCTACGGCAAAGATGAAAAGTTGCATTTAACGGATTGGGCAGAACCAATTGTAAAAGAAAATGATGTTTTGGTGCAAGTCCATTCAGCAGGGGTTAATTTGTTGGATTCGCTCATTAGAAATGGTGATTTTAAATTATTTTTACCATACAAGCCACCGTTTGTAAATGGACACGATGTGGCTGGTGTTGTTACTAAAGTAGGTTCAAAATTGGCGATGAAGTATATTCTCGTCCATCAGATTATCGAGTTGGTACTTTTGCCGAATTCATTTCTATTGATGAAAATGATGTGGCTTTAAAACCAAAAAATCTTTCAATGGAAGAAGCAGGCTCAATTCCGTTGATTGGTTTAACTGCTTGGCAAGCTCTTGTTGAAATAGGAAATATTAAAAAAGGACAAAAAGTTTTTATTCAAGCTGGTTCGGGCGGTGTTGGTACATTTGCTATTCAGTTAGCCAAACATTTAGGGGCTTTTGTTGCTACAACTACAAGTACAAAAAATATTGATTTGGTAAAAAGTCTTGGTGCTGACCTTATAATTGATTATAAAACTGAAGATTTTGAAACCAAATTAAAAGATTATGATTTGGTGTTACACAGTAATAGAGATACAAAAATACTTGAAAAATCATTACGTATTTTAAAAGAAGGTGGACAACTTATTTCGTTAGTCGGCCCTCCGACACCTGAATTTGCAACGCAGATTGGTTTACCTTGGTATTTAAAATTAGTTACAAAATTGATTAGTTTAAGTGCTAAGAAAAAAGCACAGAAGCTTAATACAAACTTTGTGTTCTTGTTTATGAGAGCAGAAGGCAAACAATTAGGTGAAATCACAAAACTGATTGAAGCAGATATAATTAAGCCTGTCATTGATAAAGTATTTCCATTTGTACAAACTAACGAAGCCTTGTCTTACGTTGAAACTGGTCGTTCAAGAGGTAAAGTCGTTATCAAAGTCAAGTAGTTTTGTCAATTCTGAGTGTTCGATAAAGTAATCGCTTCCTCGCCAATATACAATTAACGCTTACTATAAAACTAAAAAAACAGCTTTCTGCTAAGTATTTATTATACAGTGTTTTCTTTCTCCAATTTGGAGGAGTAAAACATTGTGTGATGATTCCTTCCTACATCTTTCAAAACAAACCCCAATAAACTCAAGAAAACTAAAACAGAATGTCTTAGCATTATTTTTTCCAGTTTAGATTTACGATATTGTAAGAAAATTCTTCAACAAATAATTCTTACAATTTATGTTTCAGAAAATCTTATCCATTGTCTTATTTTGTACTAGTTTTACTTATGCTCAAGAACATTTAATCGTTATTGGAGGCGGAAAACGTCCAGCGGATGCACTCAATAAACTGATTGAACTAAGTGGCAAAGAACAAGGAGAAATCCTAATTATTACTTGGGCAAGTGCCGAACAGCAAGTCGGTTTTGAATCTATCCAAAAAGATATTGCGGCACTCTCGCCCATAAAAGTTGTTTCCGCACCTTTTTCTCCGCTGACTCCTGAATCAAAAGCAGTACTTTTAAATCAACTAAAATCAGCCAAAGGTGTTTTCTTTACGGGTGGCGACCAAGTAAGAATCATGAAAGTGTTGGAAGATGAAACGCTCTTTAAAGCACTGCACGAAAGGTATCATAATAATGTTGTTTTTGCAGGAACAAGTGCTGGAACAGCAATTATGTCTGAAAAAATGATTACAGGTAATGGAAAACTTGATGTTATTGATGGCACACAAGTAGAAACCAAAAAAGGTTTGGGTTTACTTACCAACGTGATTGTAGATCAACATTTTATTAAACGTCAAAGAGAAAATCGTTTGATGGGTTTAATCCTTCAATATCCAACATTATTAGGTATTGGCATTGATGAAAATACGGCTGTTTATGTCCAAAACAATAAAACAGCCGAAGTTTTGGGTGAAAGTCAAGTCTTGATTTTTGATGCTCAACAACGCAAGGATGCTATGAAACTTTACTTTTTGAGAAAAGGAGATAAATTTGATTTAGTTAAAAGGAGTAAAGTGAAAATGTAGCATTCATCCACACAGCGTTTTATTTAGACATTTTTAAGATGAAAAAATTATTATCAACCAATATTGGGCGTTTACGCATCATTGCTTTTTTAGAAGGAGTATCATTTATCTTATTACTTTTTATCGCTACACCGATGAAATATTATATGGATAGTCCGGCAGGGACAAAAATATTAGGACCAATTCACGGGGCATTATTCATCCTTTTTATTCTGAATGCTTTGAGTGTTAGCGTTGAAGAAAACTGGAAATTTACAAAAACAACTTGGAAAGTATTATTAGCCAGCATTTTACCTTTTGGTACTTTTTACATTGACCATACGATTTTGAAGGAAATTCAGAAGAGTAAAGAAATTTAGTTTAGATTACATCGAATATTTCGGAATTAATAATGTCTGAATTATCCAAAATGGGCTTACTCTGTGCAGAACTAGAGTAAGCCCATTGGATTTTACTCGTTTTTTGTCGGACAAATTAGTTTATATACAGTACTTTTTACTGATTATTGGCAATTTTTAAGCTTCGATTAAATTTTCTCTTGCACTATATGAAAATATTATCATATATTTGTATTGTAATTAATCACAAGAAAATGGAAGTATTAGAAAATAGCCCCAAAGAGAGATTTCAGGTAAGTAAACAGAAAATGGAAAAAGCTGCATACATCCTGAAAACGGTTGCACATCCTATTCGTTTGGCGATTATTGATTTGTTGAGTCAAGAAGAGCAAATGGGCGTAAATGATATTTGTAAAATACTTGATTGCGAGCAATCTTTGGTTTCACATCATTTAATCAACATGAAGTTAAGAGGTATTTTGAAATCTCAGAAAGATGGTTTGAATGTGTATTATGAATTAAAAGAGAAGGAAATTACCAAGCTTTTGGCTTGTATAGAAAACTGTGACTGCAATATGTAGTCTTTTTTTATTCAAATACATGATAAAAACAACATATATTAATTTTTAAATTTATACTTTGATGATTACTCGAAAAACATATATTTCTTCTTTTTCCTTTTCTTTTGTTTCGGGCATCATCAATATTTTAGGAATTATTCTTTTAGGCTTAGTCGTAACAAACGTTACAGGACATTATAGTTCAAGTATTGTATCAAGCGGAATGCTAACGTTGAATGATATACTCCTTACTTGTTCTTATATTTTCATGTATTGGCTTGGTTCATTTTGGGCTTCTTCTTGTTTTTATTATGGTAAAAGCACTAACAAAGCTTATGTAAAAGCATTACCAATTTTCTTGAATCTCATTATTCTAATTTATGCTGTTTGGTCGCAACATTTGATTGTTTGGTTACTCTTTTTAGTGTCGAGTACGCAAAATGCTTTTGGGGCGAATCATAGTGAAAATCAGGTAAGGGCTTCGCAAATTACAGGCGTTGTGATGGCTTCTGGATTGGATATTGCCAAGTATTTTTTTGGAGGTTTTACCAAGGATTTCAAAAAGGATTTTTTAAAAGCATTTGCTGTTAAAATGTTGAATATCACAGGATTTATTGTTGGAGGAATTACAGCCTTTTTCTATAGTTCAATCAATATTTTATGGTTGCCAATTGTATTTTATGGCATCGTTTCAATCCTTATTTTGAAGAAAAAATTGTAAATATTTATTTAAAATCAATAGACTAAATCATAAAAACATTTCATTAATTTTTATCTTAAAATGATCGTAGAACAAATTTATACAGGATGTTTAGCACAAGGTGCTTATTATATTCAATCAGAAGGAGAAGTTGCCATTATTGATCCACTTCGTGAAGTACAACCTTACATCGCCAAGGCTGCTAGAAATGGAGCAAAAATTAAATATATTTTTGAAACCCATTTTCATGCAGATTTTGTGTCGGGACATTTAGATTTATCTCGTCAAACAGGCGCTCAAATTGTTTATGGACCAAATGCCAATCCAAGTTTTGATTGCATTGTTGCAGAAGATAATCAAGTATTCCAAGTAGGTAAAGTAAGTATTAAAGTACTTCATACGCCTGGTCATACAATGGAATCTTCTTGTTACTTATTAGTAGATGAAAATGGTCATGAACATTGTTTATTTTCAGGCGATACACTTTTCATCGGAGATGTTGGTCGTCCAGATTTAGCCCAAAAATTAGGAAGTATCACTACAAAAGATTTAGCAGGCTTTTTGTACGATTCACTCAGAGATAAAATCATGACTTTATCAGATGATTTAATTATTTATCCTGCACATGGAGCTGGTTCGGCTTGTGGCAAAAACATGAGTAAAGAAACTTTTGATACTTTGGGAAATCAGAAAGCGACAAATTATGCTTTGAAAGAACAAACCAAAGATAATTTTATCGCCGCTGTAACTGATGGACTTTTACCACCGCCATATTATTTCCCGAAAAATGTGATGATGAATAAAACGGGCATTAAGAGTATTGATGACATTGTAAACAACGTTCAGGCATTATCTCCAGAAGCTTTTGAAGCTGCGGCAAATGAAACGGGAGCAATTGTAATTGATACTCGTTCAGCACAAGTATTTAAAGATGCTTTCATTCCGAATTCTATTAATATTGGTATTAAAGGCGATTTCGCACCTTGGATTGGTACTTTAATTACGGATATTGAACAAGAGATTTTGTTTGTAGCAGAAGAAGAAAATATTGATGAAGTAATCACTCGTTTATCACGTGTAGGTTACGATAATGTGATTGGCTATTTAGCTGGTGGAATAAAAGCTTGGATTGAATCGGGAAAAGAAACCGATAATATTGAATCAATTTCAGCAATAGAATTTGCTAAAAGATTTGAAGAAGCAGCAGGGAAACTTGTTGTAAAAGACGTTCGTAAGCAAACAGAATATACAGCAGAACACGTTGACGAAGCGATGAACATTCCTTTGGCTGGACTAAGTGATAACATGGCTGAATTCTCTAAAACAGAAACCAATTATATTCACTGTGCTGGCGGTTATCGTTCAATGATGGCAAGTTCAATTTTAAAAGCTCGTGGTTTTGATAATGTAGTTGATGTTGCTGGAGGCTTCGCTGAAATCGCTAAAACTTCTGTGCCAAAAACAGATTTTGTTTGTCCTTCTAAATTAAAATAAGTACTAAGAATAAATTAATTGAGGATATAAACCTATAAGGATTTGAGGTCAAAGCTCTTATTATTAGTCAATCATATAAATCCTTATAGGTTTAATTAAAAACTTCTGAATACTTAATCTAAAATAAAGATATAATGCTAGAATTAATTCGTCAACCTTGGCACTGGGCAGTGGCAGGAGTATTGATTGGACTGACGGTGCCAACTTTACTGATTATTGGAAATAAATCATTCGGGATTTCTTCATCCCTTCGTCATATTTGTGCGGCTTGTTTTCCTGCCGATATTCCATTTTTTAAATATGAATGGAAAAAGGAAATCTGGAATCTTTTCTTTGTAGCGGGCGTATTGATAGGCGGATTTATTGCTAATCAGTTTTTGTCAAATCCAAATACAATCGTCATCAGCGAAAGTACAATTACTGATTTGAAAGCTTTAGGCATTACTGATTTTACAAATTTAATGCCTGCTGATTTATTCAGCGTTGATAATATTTTCACGCTAAAAGGCTTATTCTTTTTTGTAATTGGTGGTTTTATGGTAGGTTTTGGTACTCGTTATGCGGGTGGTTGTACGTCTGGTCATGCCATTATGGGCTTGTCAACTTTACAACTTCCATCATTAATTGCCACGATTTCTTTCATGGTTGGGGGATTTTTGATGACCCAATTACTTTTACCTTTAATTTTTAAACTGTTCTAAGAAAATGCAAAAATCAGGAGCTTTGATTAATGAAGAATTTGTGTGTGATGCACCAAACGACCAAAAAAAGAAAGAACCTTTAGCAGGAAATTTTAAATATATGTTGATTGGGATAATTTTCGGAATTGTCTTTACAAAGGCTGAAATTATTTCATGGTTTAGAATCCAAGAAATGTTTCGCCTCCAATCGTTTTTTATGTACGGAGTAATTGGCACGGCGGTTGTTGTAGGAATGATTTCGGTTTTTTTGATTAAGAAATTCAATATCAAAACCATTTCAGGCGAAAAAATTGTTTTTCATGATAAAGTATTCAACAAAGGACAAATCTATGGTGGTTTAATCTTTGGCTTAGGTTGGGCAATGACGGGTGCTTGTCCTGGACCACTGTTTGCTCAAATCGGAAATGGATTTATCGTTGTTACCATTACTTTAGCAAGTGCTATCGCTGGTACTTGGACTTTTGGATATTTCAAAGATAAATTACCGAGTTAAGTTTTTTTGAGATTTTTGGATGTTGGACTTTAGGACTTTAAGAATTTTAATAAAGTACTTCAAAGTTTAATATCTAAAAATCCTTTATCATTTAGTCCTGAAGTCATTAAGTCCACGCTTAATCTAAAAATGAAAAAACCAATTCCCATCATCACCATCGAGCAACTTAATTGTTGCGACAAACATATTCTGATGACTATGGACATCAGGCGTTTAGAGATTCATGCCAAGACTTTAACGCCTGCTGATTTTCCACATCGTCATGATTTCTACAATTTGATTTATATAAAAAGTGGCTCAGGAACACATGACATTGATTTTAGGCATTACGAAGTAGTCCCGAATCAGCTTTTTATGATGAACGAAGGACAAGTACACGAATGGGAATTGAGTGATGATATTGAAGGATATTCGTTTTTCTTTAGGAAAGAATTTTATGAAACAGATGAGAAAAGTCTAGCTTTGAATGCGTTACCTTTTTTCAATAACAGTCCGAATGATGAGCCAATGGTTATTTTTGATGAAGCTCAGGGAAAAGTAATGGTAAATCTTTTTGAGGAAATTATTCAGGAGTATTCAGCAAAAAAATCAAATTATGAAGCTTACATCAAAACCATTTTAAAACAAATTCTGATTCAGGCAGTGCGGGTTTATCAGCCAAATTATCGAGACGAAACCGCAACAGCGAGTATTTCTAAAATCAAGCATTTTGAAAATTTGATAGAAGAACAACATAGAAATTATAAATCGGTGAAAGATTATGCTGACCAATTGAATATTACAGCTAATTATTTGAATGCCATTTGCAATAAAATTGTGGGAAGAACGGCTGGAGAATTGATTCGTGACCGCATCGTCTTGGAAGCCAAAAGGCTTTTGTTACATTCAAGTATGTCGATTTGCGAAATCGCCTATCATCTTGGTTATGAAGATTGTTCATATTTTATTAGAGTTTTCAAAAAAGATGTTCATCAAACACCCGAACAATTTAGGTTGTTGAATCGGTAGGGGTTTTCTTGGCTGAAGCATTACTCATCATCCAAAACTCATTCTTGTCTATATAAATAATCTCAAAAATTATAGATAATTTTATATCATTGATACCCGTTTGTAGGAAATACAATCGTAAACAGTTGGAACATTCAATGGATAGACAAGAAAAAATACCTGTTCTTCGACCTGAAGATTTAAATGATTTTCATTACAAGACCATTAAATGGCAACCCACCATTTCGCAAACCAAGCACAAGCATTATCATGTAAATCGTATTGAAGATTTTATTCATAAATTTTCATTTCCATTACCACCACACCGAAAAACGGTTCACGACATTATTTATTTAAAAAAAGGGACTTCCAGAAGAAGTAAAGGGTTGAACAAATACAATTTTCACGAATCGCAATTATTTTTCTTGCCTGCTTTTCAAATTACAGAACACGAGGCGATGTCGCAGGATGTGGAAGGATTCTTCTTGCATTTTGACGAAAAGCTATTCCCTTTTTTACCCAAAAATTACCTCAACGATACTTTTCATTTTTTTCAACTTCAATCTAGCCCTGTTATTTCTATCAGTGAAAAAGGGAGGATTTATATTGAGCAGATTTTAGAACGCTTACTTAATTTGTATGAAGATGAAGAAGAAATTAATTTGAATTTGGTGGCGACTTACCTTTTTGTGCTTTTTGAAGAGATAAAAAAAGAGCTACCAGCGGAGAAGAAAAAGACAAAAAATGCCTATTTTCAGATAACAGAACAATTTAAAAATGCCTTATCTCAGCATATTTATCAAAAACAGAACGTGACTGATTATGCCCAAATTTTGAATATAAGCCCAAACTACCTAAATAAGTGTGTGAAAAATAGTACAAATCGCACAGCACAAGATTTATTGAATGAAATGCTTACTTTAGAGGCAAAAACACTCCTGAAGTTCTCTAATCTGCAAATTTCGGAAATTGCAGTAAAGCTTTTCGACCAAACTCCAAGCAATTTTTCTAGATTCTTCAAAAGTCAAACAGGCATAACTCCCAAGCAATATTTAGAAATGTATTGATTTTGAATGATATTAGGTTGTTTTTGAATCACATAATGATTGTTATATTATGAATTTTGTAATGTTTTTTATTGAAATATCACAAAACAATATACGAAGTTATGAGAATACAAATCCTAATAAAAAAACTAATGTCATTCAGTGTAATGATATTTATTAGTTTGTCTGTGATAGCACAGAACAACAATGTAAATGGCGAGGTAAAAGACATCAAAGGAAACCCTTTGGCTGGTGCTTCAGTATTAGTAAAAGGACAAAACAAAGGTGCTTCAACGGACAAAAGCGGAGCTTTCTTAATTGCAAACCTTGCGAATGGCAAGTATAATTTAGTCGTATCATTTATCGGATACAAAAATCAAGAAGTGTCGATTACTGTTCCGCAAACGACGAACCTTATTGTTTCGCTTGAAGAAGACACCGAAGATTTGGAAGAAGTAGTGGTAACAGGTGTGTTCGATAAACGTACTAAAATGACAGCTTCCGTGGCGATTTCTACTTTAGGTGCGAAGCAAATCGAAGCAATGGTGCCAAATAGTTCGGCAGATTTATTGAAAAATCTTCCAGGTGTATATGTCAATACTTCAAGAGGAGAAGTAGGAAATGCCATTTATACCAGAGGTTTAAATTATAATGGTGGTTTCTTTTATGTTTCAATGCAAGAAGATGGATTACCAGTTGTTGGAATTTCTGGGCTTGTTCAGCCTGATGGTTATTTAAGAGCAGATGCAACGATTAAACGAATTGAATCAGTAAGAGGTGGTACAGCATCTATTTTAGGTCCCAATGCACCGGGTGGAATTTTCAACTATGTTTCAAAAACTGGGGGTACCAAATTTGAAGGGGAAGTTAGAGCAAGAGTAGGTTTGGAAGGAAATGGGAAAAACCCATATTATCGTACCGATTTCAATCTTGGAGGTCCTCTATCAAAAGATAAAACTTTAACGTATAATATCGGTGGTTTTTATCGTAATGCCGATGGCCCAAAATATCCAGGTTATACTTTAAGTTATGGGGGACAGGTAAAGGCAAATATTGTAAAAAACTATAAATCAGGCTCAATTAAAATATTTGCAAAAGTTTTAAACGATAACACGGCTCCATTTGAATTTACCCCAACAGTTGATTTTCAGAACCCACGTCCTGCTGGAAGTTTTACAAATACCAGTTCAACCTTGGTGCAGTCTCAGCAGTTTTTTGTGCCAAAATCTATCACAGGAGGGACAAAAGATATTAATTATGATACTCGTAAAGTTGGCGATTATAAAGAAACAGCCTTTGGCTTCAATTGGGAGCAAACTTTTGGAGAAGGTTGGACATTTAATAATAACTTCAAGGTTTCTAATAAAGAAAACATTTCAATGACCACAGCGGTGGTATTTCCTTTCAGAGTAGATCAGCTTACTTTTTATGGAGTAAGTGGTAATGTGGCAAGATTTGGAACCTATGAATTTTACGACCCAACTTCTGGAAAAAGTTATGGAACAGTTCAACAATTACCACCAGCGGGTGGTGGAATTAGGTTAATTGCTAACAATTTGACTTTGCCTGGTAGCGATGTTCTCCCAAATGCACTTTTTTATAATCCAAATCCTTACAATGAAGTAACGCTGAATGATATAATTAATCAAGCAACGCTTACAAAGAAACTTAAAAATATGAGTTTCACGGGTGGGCTTTATTATTCTTCATCAAAAGCAAATAGAATTGCGGTAACACCTACGGCTCAGAGTTTTGCAACGGTTGAAGATAAACCTAAATCGGTGGCGATTCGCTACACCAATTTGGCAGGGCAAAAATTTGATTTAACAACACCCAATGGTATTGCTAATATTGGTGCAAGTGGTTTTTACAACAATGAAGCAACGATTAATCAAACAGCGTTTTTCTTAGGGCATAACTGGGAAATTAATGACAAGCTAAATTTGGATTGGGGAGTACGCATGGAAAGTTTTAAAATAACGTCTAAGTTTACAACGCCTCGTCGTATTACTCCTGACAGTCCGACGGGTGCAGATGGCAATGCCTCAACACTTTATGATAATCGTCTGTGGACAAATAATGCCGAACAAAATTTTGAAAAGAAATTAGATTTCAAGGATGTTATTTCATATTCAACAGGTCTTAATTACAAAGTAAATGATGAATTAGCATTTTACGGACGCTTCTCACAAGGAAGAAAATCGCCTGATTTAAGTTACTTCATGGATATTGCTAATCAGCAACTGACGTCAAATATCTCTATTGAGGCACAGGATATTAAAATGGCGGAGTTAGGGATGAAATACAGAGGAAAAAACTTTAATTTATTCGTAACGCCATTTTATACTTTAGCAAGTAATATTCCGAACTTCCAGATTTTCCAAAATCCTGATGTTACTTATTATGCACCACCACGTGCATACCAAAAAATTGAAACTAAAGGCTTAGAATTAGAAGGTACTTATGTGTTCAATAAGCACTTTAGCGTTCGTGCAGTAGCTACGTTACAATCATCTATTGCAAAAGAATTTACGGTGTATTTAGCAAAAAATAATGGCCCTGCAGATGATGAAAAAGTAACATTTGATGGAAATAATAACGACAATATTGCCAATATGTTTACGGTTACGCCAACTTATAGTGACGATAAATTTACGGCTTCAATCAACTGGCAATATATGGGTAAGCGTTGGGCAAATGTTGGGAATGCCTTCCAATTACCATCATTCAATGCTTTTGATTTGAATACTTCGTATAAACTCACAAAAAACATTCAGGCAAATGTATCTGTCAATAACATTTTTAATACTTATGGCATTATGGGCTGGGCTGCTCCGGGCGGGTTTCCAGCAGCATTAGATACGCAAGGATTCACCAAACAGATGTTGGAAGCTAACCCTCAGGCGGTATATGCTACTTTGCCAATTATGCCACGCTCGTATTTCTTAACGTTGAGTTATAAGTTTTAAATTCTAAAAAATACTTTCAGCATTAAGCCAAATGCTGAAAGTATTTTCATTTCTCCATTAACAAGTATTGACAATGAACAAACTACTAACATACGAAAACAAATTACTTGCGCTGATGAGCGTTACTTTTGGTTTAGTTTTTATGGATAGAATGGCGGTGGCTTATCTTTCGCCTTTTATCATCAAAGACCTTTCTTTGAACAATACGCAAATTGGATTGCTGGTTTCTGGATTATCCTTTACTTGGGCTTTTTCGGGTTATTTCCTAACGGCTTGGTCAGAGGCAAATAATAAGAAAAAAATCGTTTTCGTACTGTCTGTCGTAGTATTTTCACTGTGTTCTATTAGCTCTGGCTTGGCGGCTTCTTTTGGTATTTTATTAATTACTCGCTTGCTGATGGGACTTTCAGAAGGACCAACTTTGCCTTTAATCCAGTCGTTTATCGCTAAAGAATCCTCAAAAGGTCGCTTAGGTTTTAACATGGGTTTTCTCCAAAGTTTTGGCTCAACACTCTTTGGTTTTCTGATTGCCCCAATACTTTTGGTGGCTTTGGCTGAAAACTTAGGTTGGCGTTCTACTTTTTTTATTGTCGGAATCCCCGGTTTGATTTTAGCATTTATCAATTGGAAATTCGTTAAAAACAGTACCACAGAAAGTAGTCATACGGAAGAAGACCAAGGTTTGTCTTTCGGAGAAATCATGCAATTCAAAAATATCAAAGTAGCCGTTTTATTGAGTTGCTGTTTAATGGTATGGATGAATTGTTGCGTAGCTTTTTTGCCAAAATTTATCGTAGAAGTACAAGGTTTACCAGAAGGAGAAGTCGGGAAAATATTAGGTTTAATGGGTTTATCTTCCCTTTTTTCAGGAATTATCGTTCCTACTTTATCGGATAAATTTGGTAGAAAACCTTTAGTAATAATTTTCTGTTTGATAGGCATTTTTTATCCATTGTCTATTATTCTTTTACAAAATTCGTCTTTTCAACTTCCTGCGATGTTTTTTACTTATTCTATGTTTGGGGCTGTTCCTGTAGTGTTTTCGGCAATACCTTCTGAAACTTTACCAATTAATTCAACAGGAAAAGGAATTGGTTTTATCGCTGGCTCAGGCGAATTTGTTGGGGGTGTTTTAGCCCCAGTAATTGCAGGAGTTTTGGCAGATAAATACGGTATGACCATGCCATTTTATGTCGCTGCGGTTGCTGCTGTAATTGCCTTTCTGGCTTCTTTTAGTTTTACAGAAACGAAGAAGTAGTTTTATCTGTGAGTTGCTAGCTTTTAAATTTTTAGTATAAATAATTGTATTTACCGAAGAAAAAAAGGAAATAATGTCGTTATTTGCCGACTTGTCGAGTATTTCGACTAAAGCGAAGATTAGTGAATTCCAAATAATATTTTAGAATTACTTTCGAAGTTATTATTATTTCAATCTTAACATTATCCTTAATACATAAAATGAAAATATCTTTTTTTACTTCAGCTGTGTTGCTTTGTGCTTCAATGTCGGTTGTTGCTCAAAAAAAATGGAGCGAAACCTCAAAAGGGACATTTAGTCTTATTCAAAATCAAGGGGGACAAAAACTGGGTTATTCACCTGCTTCTGGGACTAAAATATTAACTGTCAATGGTTTGGCTTTTAAGGATTTAAACAAAAATGGTAAATTAGACAAATATGAAGACTGGCGTTTACCTTATGATGTAAGAGCCAAAGATTTAGCAAGCAAGCTGAGTATTGAAGAAATTGCTGGCTTGATGTTGTATTCAGCTCATCAGTCGATTCCTGCTCGTGCTGGAGGTTATTTTGCGGGTACTTATAATGGCAAGCCTTTCAAAGAAGGCGAAGTTGATCCAAGTGATTTAACAGACCAACAAAAGAAATTCTTAAAAGAAGATAATCTTCGTCACGTGTTGATTACTACGGTACAAAGTCCAGAAATTGCGGCACAGTGGAACAATAAATTACAAGCTTATTGCGAAAGTGTTGGTGCTGGTATTCCTGCCAACAACAGTACTGACCCACGTCATGGCACAAAGGCAAGAGCAGAATACGATGCAGCATCAGGCGGTGAAATTTCGATGTGGCCAAGTTCATTGGGTTTGGCGGCTACTTTTGACCCTTCGGTAGTTCAGAAATTCGGTGAAGTAGCAGCAGCAGAGTACCGTGCTTTAGGTATCACTACGGCTCTTTCGCCACAAGTAGATATTGCAACCGAGCCACGTTGGGCAAGATTTAACGGTACTTTTGGCGAAAGTCCTTTGTTATCGGCTGCTATGGCACAAGCGTATTGTGATGGATTTCAAACTTCTTTAGGGAGTAAATCAACTAACAGCGGTTGGGGTTTAGGTAGCGTAAATGCGATGGTAAAACACTGGCCGGGTGGTGGTTCTGGCGAAGCAGGACGTGACGCTCACTATGCAAATGGTAAATTCGCAGTTTATCCGGGCAATAATTTTGATGCTCACATGATTCCATTTATTAAAGGAGCATTCAAATTAAAAGGTAAAACTCAAATGGCTTCGGCTGTAATGCCTTATTATACCATTTCTTGGAATCAAGATAAAAAGAATGGCGAAAACGTAGCGAATAATTATAACAAGTACATCATCAGCGATTTATTAAGAACAAAGTATAAATACGATGGCGTAGTTTGTACCGACTGGTTGGTTACTGGCGACCACAAAGCGATGGATGTTTTTATTGATGGAAAATCTTGGGGAGTTGAAAACCTTTCGCTTGCGGAACGTCACTACAAAATATTAATGGCAGGTGTTGACCAATTTGGAGGAAATAACGATGCAAAACCTGTGATTGAAGCTTACAAAATGGGCGTAAAAGAACACGGTGAAGCTAAAATGAGAGCAAGAATTGAGCAATCTGCTGTTCGTTTGTTGCGTAATATTTTCAGAGTAGGTGTTTTTGAAAATCCATATTTGATTCCAGAAGAAACGAAAGCGATTGTCGGAAAACCTGAATTTATGAAAGCAGGTTATGAAACACAATTGAAATCTGTAGTTCTCTTGAAAAATCAAAGTCAAGCTTTGCCAATTACAACGAAAAAAACGGTGTATATACCTAAGCGTTACACTCCTGCAAGTCGTAATTTCTTAGGCATGGAAAGTCCCGCTTCGACGGATTATCCTGTAAGTTTAGACTTGGTGAAAAAGTATTTCAACGTAACAGATAATGCTGATGAGGCTGATTTTGCAGTAGTATTTATTCAAAATCCAACGGCAACAATGGGCTATGATAAAGAAGATTTGAAAAACGGTGGAAATGGTTATATTCCAATCAGTTTGCAGTACAATGATTATACCGCTACGGAAGCTCGTGAAAAAAGTATTGCTGGAGGCGACCCAATGGAAAACTTTACCAACCGTGGCTATAAAAATAAAACAACTAAAACAGCCAATGTTACTGATGCTCAATTGGTGGTAGATACTAAGGCTAAAATGAAAAACAAGCCAGTAATTGTGTCTGTAAATACTACAAATCCAATGGTTTTCTCGGAAATTGAATCATCTGCTTCTGCGATTTTGGTAAATTTTGGCGTACAAGACCAAGCACTTTTGGATATTATTTCAGGGAAATCAGAACCTTCGGCACTTTTACCGATGCAAATGCCAGCCGATATGGTAACGGTTGAGAAACAAGCAGAAGACGTTCCTTACGATATGAAACCACACAAAGATTCGGAAGGAAATCTGTATGATTTTGGGTTTGGCTTGAACTGGAAAGGAGTCATCAAAGACGCTAGAACGACTAGATTTATTAAATAAACATTAGGTTAATTTAAGAAAATCAAGAGATTATCTCAGAATATAGTTCAGCAAAATATTCTTTGGTTATTGACCTCACCTTTTTCTCAATAGGGCTTAAGTCCAGCCCTATTGAGAAAATACAGTCTTAAAAAAGTCATTTTATAAAAATCTTATTCAGTTTTGACGCTATTTTATTCTCTTTTGCCCATCAAAAACAACATTATTTTTACTTTAATATAACTGTTATGAATTTCAATTTTAATATGATTTTTTCGAGAAAAAATAAGTATAATCTTATTCTGTGTGGCTTTGTGAAATAATCCTTTTGTACTAATTAACCTTATTTTAAGGTCTTAGATAATCAGAAAAGGTATTTCCAAAAAATTGATTGTTTTTAAAAAACCAATGTAAGATATGAGAACTTGTTTAAGATTTGGCTCTATTTCGCTACTCCAAGTATTACTAACATTAAGTTTAAATGCTCAAAAATTAATTCAACCTTCACTCGGGAAACGTAGTGTGGCTTTGCTTAAAGTAAAGAATTTTGAATTTAAAGATTTGAACAAAAACGGTAAATTAGACCAGTATGAAGATTGGCGTTTACCGATTGATCTAAGAGTAAAGAATTTGGTAAACCAAATGACTTTAGAGGAAAAAATCGGCTTTATGGTGATTAGTACCACTCGCTTGGCTGGTGATTATTCTTTCCAACCGAATGCCCCAAAAGCTGAAATCTCAAGCGGTTTCAACGAAGAAGATTTGATGCAGCCTATCAATATGTTTACTCGTAAACCTTTGCCAGTGCCAACGATGTCGGCGGCTGGAACTACCAAAGGCGTTATGAATTTTCACTTGCGTCACTTTATTTTAAGAGCTAACACCAATGCAAAAATTATGGCGGAGTGGTCGAATAATTTACAAGCTTTGTGCGAAAGCTCAAGATTGGGAATCCCTGCCGTGGTAGCTTCTAACCCACGAAACCACGTAACGATTGACGCTTCAATTGGCTTGAGTGTTGGTACAACGGTTTTCTCGAAATGGCCCGGAGAATTAGGTTTAGCCGCCATGCGTGATTTAAAACTTACTCGTGAATTTGCAGAAATTGCTGGAAAAGAATGGTCGGCAGTTGGTTTACGCAAAGGCTATATGTACATGGCGGATTTATCGACCGAACCACGTTGGCAAAGAATCGAAGGTACTTTTGGCGAAAATGCAGATTTAACTTCCGACATGATTCGTGAAATTGTACTGGGTTTTCAAGGAGTAAAATTGGGTAAAAGCTCGGTAGCAATGACGACCAAACACTTTCCGGGTGGCGGGCCACAAGTAGGCGGACAGGATTCGCACTTCGATTGGGGAAAAAATGCTCATTATCCGGGTGGAATGTTTGAATATCATTTAAAACCTTTCAAAGCGGCTATTGCGGCAGGTACTTCCTCTATCATGCCTTATTATTCTGCTCCCAAAGGCAAAGAATTTGAAGAAGTGGGTTTTTCTTATAACAAAGCCATTATTCAAGATTTGTTAAGAAAGCAATTGGGATTCAAAGGCATTATCAATTCTGATACTGGTCCAATTGACATGATGCCTTGGGGCGTTGAAAATCTGACAATTTTGGAACGTTATCAAAAAGCAATTAATGCAGGCGTAGATATTTTCTCTGGAGGTGCCGACCCTTCTTTATTGTTGGAGACAGTGAAAAAAGGTTTGGTTTCGGAAGAAAGAATCAATGAATCAATTACTCGTTTACTTCGTGAAAAGTTTCAATTGGGTCTTTTTGAAAACCCTTATGTGGACGTAGAGACGGCTGTAAAAACCGTTGGCAATGCTGATTTTCAGAAAAAAGGCGATTTAGCATTAAGAAAATCAATTGTATTGTTGCGTAATGAAGATAAACTTTTACCAATTGCGAAAAAGACTAAAGTTTATTTTGAAACGTATTATGATAATGGAAGAACCAAAAATCCTATTACTGTGAATAAACCTAATATCCAGAATCCTAACATTGAATTTGTAGGAAGTAAAGAAGAAGCGGATGTGGTGTTACTTTGGTTGATTCCGAATGGTGGAAGTTTGTTTAGCTCACAAGGCAAACCTATTGAATTGAGTTTATCAAAAAATAAAATTGATGTTGCTCATGTCAACGAAATTATTCAAGCAAAACCGACGATTGTCGCCATCAATTTTACAAATCCGTGGGTGATTGACGAAATAGGAGGGAACAATCTGAAATCAGTTTTAGCCACTTTTGGCACAACAAGCGACGCTTTAATCGACGTTGTGACGGGGGCTTTCAATCCAACAGGGAAAATGCCATTTACAACACCTGTTTCTGAAAAAGCTGTTGCTGAAAATCAATCAGATGTACCGGGTTATTTGAAACCCAAAGGCTATGCTTTATTTAAGTTTGGCGAAGGAATTAGTTATTAATTGAAATAAAAAAGGGACTCGAAACAAACCCGTTTTGAGTCCCAAAATATACAAATCTTTATTAAAAGCATTTAAAGTTTTATCGTAAAAACAAAGTCAATTGTGAGTCTTTCGACGGATGTCACCTTGGCTTTGCCTTGTCCTTACTTAATCAATCACAATCAATTTTCAATTAAAAATTATCAATCATGATGAACAAAAAACTCTTTTTATTGCTCTGTTTGGCAGTCAATTTTGTGTATGCACAAAAGAAGAAGCCATTTTTTTGGGGCGTTGCTACTGCCGCATATCAGGTCGATGGAAATTATCAAGTGGATGGAAAAGGAGAATCTAAATGGGATCTTCTGACCAATAAAGTAGGCATTACACAATTTACGATTGGCGAAAAACAAACGGGAAATGTGGCAATCAATATGTATGACCGCACGCAATACTTGAAAGATATTGAGTTGATGAAAGAATTGGGCATAAATGCTTATCGAATGTCTTTGGATTGGTCAAGGATTATTCCAGATGGAGTAGGAACAGTAAATGAAAAGGCTTTAGCTCATTACGACCAACTTTTTGATGATTTACTCGCCGCTGGCATCGAGCCTTTGGTGACGATTTATCACTTCGATTATCCTGCGGTTTTATTGCAAAAAGGTGGTTGGGGAAATCCTGAGATGGAAAATTGGTATTATAATTATGCTTCTGTGGTGATTAACCATTTTGGAAAGAAAATCAAACATTTCATTACTTTCAACGAACCTTATATTGAGTTTTTTCTGGTAGAAAATATGCTGAATGCTCAAAATAATAAATTGCCCGAAAAAGAATATTACATGAGCCAAATGCAAAAAGCTCATCGTCAGTTGATTGCCAATGCCAGAGTCATTAAACTTTATCATGATTTAAAGCTGAAAGGACAAATTGGGATTGTGTTGAATGTAAATCCTGCTGCTCCGTGGGACGAGAAAAAAGTAACTGACCAAAAAACGGCTGAATTTCAAGATGTTCTGATAAATGGTTTGTTTTTAGAACCACTTTATAAAGGCAAATATCCAAAAATGGCATTAGATTCTTTGGCGAAATATAATCCAACTTTTAAGCCAAGTACCGAAGAAATGGCGTTTATTGGAGCTAATAAACCAGATTTTTTAGGCATTAATTTTTACGCTCCTGCCATCGTAAAAGGAGAAGATTCTGCGATGTCTTTGAAATGGTTGGATAATAATCCTGATGAAGTAAAATCAAATGTTGGGCCTGTTAGACCAGAGTATTTATACAAAATGTTGATGCGTTTAAAGAATGATTATGGCAATCCGCAAGTAATTATTACAGAAAACGGGACTGGTTTTGTATCGGAAGACGTAAAAGTAAATGGAAAAGTCAACGACCCATTGAGAACGGATTATATTAAACGCCATGTAGAATGGGCTTTGAAAGCTAAAAAGGAAGGCGTAAATCTTTTTGGCTACACGGTTTGGAGTGGCTGGGACAATTTTGAATGGGTTTCAGGTTACACCAAACGCTTGGGCTTGATTTACGTAGATTTCGCTACGCAAGAACGTACCCCCAAACAGAGTTTTTACGAGTATCAAAAAATTATTAAAGAAAACAAAGGGCTTTAGGCGGTAGGCTATAAGCTTTAGGCAAGTAAAACAAAAAGCTTATAGCCTAAAGCCTATCGTTTACAGCAAAAATTAAAATACAATGACCACCAACAAAACCCTAAAAGAAGAAGCACTTCATTATCATGCCAAAGGTCGTCCGGGCAAAATTGAAGTAATTCCCTCTAAAGAAACTGCAACGCAACGAGATTTAACCTTGGCTTACTCGCCGGGAGTAGCCGAACCTTGTTTGGCAATTGCTGAAAATCCAGAAGATATTTATAAATATACTGCTAAAGGAAACTTAGTTGCCGTAATTTCAAATGGAACGGCAGTTTTAGGTTTAGGCGACATCGGAGCAGGAGCAAGTAAACCAGTAATGGAAGGCAAAGGCTTACTCTTTAAAATTTACGCTGATATTGATGTATTCGACTTGGAAATCAATACCAAAAACGTTGACGAGTTTGTCAGAACCGTAAAATTATTAGAACCAACTTTTGGTGGCGTAAATTTAGAAGATATTTCAGCTCCAGAATGTTTTGAAATTGAAGAACGTTTAAAAGCGGAAATGGACATTCCTGTCATGCACGACGACCAACACGGCACGGCAATTATTTCAGCCGCTGCTTTGCTGAATGCTTTGGAATTGGTCGGAAAAGATATTGCCAAAGTAAAAATTATCGTCAACGGAGCAGGAGCGTCGGCAAGTTCTTGCACAAAATTGTATGTTAGTTTGGGAGCGAGCAAAGAAAATATTTTGATGTTCGATTCAAAGGGATTGATTCATCCAAGTAGAACCAATTTGGACGGAAAGAAAAAGGAATTTGCTAACGGAAACTTTCCTGCTGAAATTACTCTGACAGAAGCTTTGGTCGGAGCAGACGTTTTTGTGGGCTTGTCAAAAGGTAATGTTTTGACACAAGAAATGGTAAAACCGATGGCAAAAGACTGCATTGTCTTTGCAATGGCGAATCCAACACCAGAAATTCCTTATCATGAAGCAATGGCTGCTCGTGAAGACATAATTTTTGCTACTGGCAGAAGTGATTATCCTAACCAAGTAAATAATGTTTTGGGTTTTCCCTATATTTTCAGAGGTGCTTTAGATGTTCGTTCAAAAGTAATCAACGAAGAAATGAAATTAGCAGCCGTGAAAGCTTTGGCTGCTTTGGCTAAAAAACCTGTTCCCGACATGGTGAACATGGCTTATGGCAAAGACAATTTGGTTTTTGGCAAAGAGTACATCATTCCTAAACCCGTTGACCCACGTTTATTGACAACGGTAGCCCCAGCCGTTGCAAAAGCGGCGATGGATTCGGGTGTGGCAAAATTCCCGATTACAGATTGGGACGCTTACGAAACGCAATTATCAAAACGTTTGGGCTTGGATAATACTTTGACAAAAGTGATTATCAATAAAGCGAAGCAAAATCCTAAGCGAGTAGTGTTGGCTGATGCTGAAAATTTAGCCGTTTTAAAAGCTGCTCAACAAGTACAAGAAGATGGCATTGCTACGCCAATTTTATTGGGAAATGTCTCTAAAATCAAACAATTGATTCAAGACAATTTGCTGAATTTAAGTGATGTAGCGATAATTGACCCAATGTTGCCACAAAATGAAGCCGAAAAAGCAAGACTTGACAATTACGGAGAATTACTTTTTGCCAAACGTCAGCGAAAAGGTTTCAACAAAGCCGAGGCTTTCGATGCTATCCGTAGAAGAAATTACTTTGGTTCGATGATGGTGGAAGCAGGTGAAGCCGAAGCCATGATTGGCGGAACTACTCGGAATTATCCTGATACCGTTCGACCAGCTTTGCAAGTGATTGGCAAACAAGCTGGCGTTAAAAAAGTATCAGGAATGTATATTTTAATGAGTCGTTTTGGTCCATTATTCTTGGCGGATACCACGGTGAATTTTAATCCAACGGCAGAAGAAATAGTAGAAATTGCAGAACTGGCGGCGAAAGAAGTAGAGAAATTCAATATCAAACCAAGAATTGCTTTATTGACTTATTCAAACTTTGGTAGTGCCGATGGCGAAGATGCTATTAAAATGAGAAAAGCCGTTGCCATGTTGAAAGCGAAACATCCAGAAATGATTGTTGATGGCGAAATGCAAGCACATTTACCTTTTGATACAGAATTGTTGAAAGAAAATCATCCTTTCTGTGATTTGGTGAATGGTGGAGCAAATATTTTACTTTTCCCCAATCTTTCTGCTTCTAACATTGCCTATAATTTAGTAAAAGAAGTGGCTGATATTGAGAAAATCGGTCCTGTTTTACTCGGACTCAAAAAGCCAGTTCACGTACTTCAACTGGGAAGTACAACTCGTGAAATCGTGAATATGATTGCGATTTCGGTAGTAGATGCTCAAACGCACAAATAACCTCAGAATTCAGTATCAGTGAATAGAAATTGATTGAAAAATTATCAATTTCTATTCACAAGTATTGATATTGAATAATATTGGCTTCTTTTTGAATAACAATAAAATATAATTTAAACATAATTTTGTTGTATTAAATACAGACACAAAAAGAAGCTTGGAAAATCATAAACAGTTCAATTTTTTGATTTTGATAAGTATCTAAAAGAAATATTATAATAATGATTCAGCAAATCAAGAAAGGCATTACTTATGCCGAAAGCAAAGAGGCCGACTTAAAAGTACGTGCTTTGGTAGAATCCATGTTAGAAAATGTGGCTCTGAATGGCGATAAAGCCGTGAGAGAATATTCTGAAAAACTGGATAAATGGTCGCCTGAAAAATTCAGAATTAGTGCAGAAGAAGCTGAGGCGATTGTGGCGAGTTTGCCAGAACAAGTAATTAATGACATCAAATTTGCTCAAACGCAAATCAGAAATTTTGCCCAAATTCAACGTGAAGCCATCAAGGATGTTGAAGTAGAAACTTTGCCAGGGGTTTTCTTGGGACACAAAAATATTCCCGTAAACTCAGTAGGTTGTTATGTGCCGGGCGGTCGTTATCCAATGGTTGCGTCGGCACACATGAGCGTTTTGACGGCAAAAGTCGCAGGTGTAAAAAGAGTAATTGCTTGCACGCCACCTATCAACGGAGAAATTCCGAAAGCAACTATTGCCGCCATGTACTTAGCTGGTGCTGATGAAATGTATTTATTGGGAGGTGTTCAAGCCATTGCGATGATGGCTTTGGGAACTGAAACCGTTGCTTCTGTTGATATGTTGGTGGGGCCGGGCAATGCCTATGTTGCCGAAGCGAAGCGACAATTATTCGGAAAAGTAGGGATTGATTTATTCGCTGGCCCGACAGAAACCTTAGTAATTGCCGATGATACTTGCGATGTAGAAATGTGTGCCACTGACCTTTTGGGACAAGCCGAACATGGTCCAACTTCACCTGCTGTACTTTTGACTACCAGTAAGACAATTGCATTAGGAATTGAAGAAGAAATTCAAAAGCAATTAAAAGTATTGCCAACGGCTGATATTGCAAGTGTTTCTTGGAGAGATTACGGACAAGTAATTTTAGTAGATACCGTAGAAGAATTAATTGCAGAAGCTGACCGCATCGCCAGCGAACACGTGCAAGTAATGACGGAAAATCCTCGTGAGTTTTTGGAAAAAATGACCAATTACGGCGGTTTGTTTTTAGGAGCAAGAACCAACGTAGCATTTGGCGATAAAGTAATCGGCACAAACCATACTTTACCAACCAAAGAAGCGGCACGTTATACAGGCGGTTTATGGGTTGGAAAATTCTTGAAAACTTGTACTTATCAAGAAATTAAAACGGATGAAGCCAGTGCTTTGATAGGTGAATACTGCTCAAGATTATGTGCAATTGAAAACTTTGCAGGGCATCAAGAGCAAGCCGATTTAAGAGTAAGAAGATACGGGAAATAATTTTGGAAGTCAGATTTCAGTTGTGTTTTATCGCAAACAAAATGTTGGCAACCCTTGCGTTTGCTCTCACAAAGAATAGGTAACGGCAAGGGTTACCTCTACATTTTGTAAAAAGAAAATATCCATGAATAAAATGAATGATACTTTTAAAGATTAAATACTTGTAGGGGCAGTTCATAATTCATAACCGCTACGGCGGACCGTTCAAAATTTATATTTATTACAAATTTCAATGAAAAACAAAAAAACAGTTTTAGTAACAGGTGGAGCAGGAGGTATTGGTTCTGCAATTTGTAAAAAATTTGCTGAGGCTGGTTACGCTGTTATTATTACTTATAACGGAAATCTTGAAAAGGCCGAAAAGCTTTGTAATTCGCTGATAGGAGAGGGGCATTCAGTTTTTCATGCTCCTGTAAATGATGCAAATCGTTTGTTGGAATTAGCCGCTTTTGTAGAAAGTAAGTATGGCAAATTAGATGTTTTGGTGAACAATGCAGGCATTACAACGCCCGTAGCACATGATGATTTAGACGGTTTGACGGACGAATGGATTGACCGAATTTTAGAAACTAATGTGCGTGGTACTTTCGCTATGATTCGTGCTTGCAAAGCTTTGTTGTTGAAAAGTAAAGAAGCTTTGGTGGTGAATATTTCTTCGATAGCTGCAATTTCTGGTATCGGAAGTAATGTTGCTTATTGTGCTTCAAAGGCGGCGATTGATAGTATTACTCGTTCATTAGCTCGTGCTTTAGCACCCAATATTCGGGTTGTGTCGGTTTCGCCGGGTTGGGTTTTGGGTGAGTATTCTAAAAATATCGACCCACAATATTTGCAAACACAAATCGACAAAACGCCTTTAGGTCGTTTGGCGATTGCCGAAGATGTTGCCAATACGGTTTTTGTTTTAACAACGCATCTTACTTTTACTACGGGAAGTATTATTCCTGTGGATGGAGGAAGGCTTTTGTAATGATGAGTTATGAAATATGAATTAGGAGTAATTTTTTTAAAAAGAAAATATGATTTTAGAACTTGTAACCTTAGATATTAAAGCCGAAAGTAATGCTGAATTTGAAACGAATTTAGCGAAAGCGATGAAAGTAATTTCACAGTCAAATGGTTTTATCAGTATTGATGTAAGACATTGCATTGAAGAGACCAATCGTTATGTGTTGTTGATTCACTGGCAAACGCTTGAAGACCATACGGTTGGTTTTAGAACTTCTGATTTATTCACACAATGGCGTGCGTTGATTGGTCCATTTTTTCTGAATCCGCCTTTTGTGCAACATTTTTCAATCAAAAACATAGGATAATAGTAGGTTAATAGTGTGTTAAATGCTGTTGGATATAATGCTGACAGCATTTTTTGTTTCTTCAATTTTTTCAAATCAATTTTTCTGAAAGCCATAATCTAGGCAAATTCGAAACGTTTGAATATAAAAATGTACTAAAAAATCTCAAATTAATTAAAATGTATTGTTATTGAATACTATTGGCTTTATTTTGATTAATAAAAATTGTTATCATAACGTAGTTTTGTTGTATAAATTATTAGAATATTTATTAATGCACATTCAACATCGAAATATAAATCCGCTTAAAAACTGGAAGGTTAATCGTGAAGAAATACAATTTCTTGGACATGAACTCCAACGTCCAGAATGTATCCTGACCGAACCAAATGGTACAGTTTGGACGGCAGATGCCCGAGGCGGAGTAATGAAAATAAATCCTGACGGAAGTCAAGCATTGATTACGCCATTTAAAGAATCTCCAAATCCCAAATCCGAAATCCAAAATCCGCAATCTTATGAAAGTCGTTATGTTCAGGCTCAAGGTTCTTTACCCAACGGCTTGTGTTTTGATGCCAAAGGTAATTTCATCATTGCCAATTGGGGAACAGACCACATCGAAATGATGACAGCCGAAGGCAAGTTGACGACATTGGTGACGGAGATTGAGGGAAAAGCTTTGGGAAAAGCCAATTTCCCATTGAGAGATTCAAAAGGAAGAATTTGGTTTACAGTAACCACTCGTACAAATCCGTGGACTGAACAATTAAATAGCAGAGCAACAGATGGTTATATCGCTTTGATAGACGAAAAAGGCGTAAGAATCGTTGCCGAAGGTTTTTGTGGAACAAACGAAATTCGCTTTGATGATGCCAAAGAATGGTTGTATGTGGTAGAAAGCACGGCACACCAAATTTCAAGATTAAGAGTAAAAGAAAATGGCGATTTGTACGGCAGAGAAGTATATGCTCGATTGAGCGGTTTTCCAGACGGTTTTGCTTTTGATTCTTATGGAAATCTTTGGACAACCTTGATTTTTACAGACCAATTGGCGGCGATTACACCAGAAGGGGAAGAATTGATTTTGTTGGACGACAGCAATCCAGCTACGAAAAAACTCCTCTTTGAACATTATGAAAACAGAACTTTGACAGGCGAAATATTGGCTTCGGTACAAGGGACACTTTGTCCGTGGATGGCGAGTTTGAGTTTTGGCGGAAAAGATATGAAAACAGTGTATTTAGGAAGTTTGAGAGGAACAAGAGTACCCTATTTCCAAAGTCCAGTAGCAGGACAAAAAATGATTCACTGGCGATGAAAGATTTATTTGATTTAACAGGAAAAGTAGCCCTTGTCACAGGTTCGAGCAGTGGCATGGGCAGAGCCATTGCCGAACTTTTGGGTTTACATGGGGCTACTATTATCATTTCAAGCAACGACAAAAAGGCTTGCGAAGATACTTGTGAGGATTTTTTACAAAAAAATATCAAGGCAGTTGCTATTCCTTGCGATGTCGCTGTTAAGGCAGAAATAGATTTCCTTTTTGAAGAAACAATAGTAAAGTTTAGCAAGATAGATATTTTGGTGAGTTGCGTAGGCGTAGCATTGGCAGGGTCTTTTTTAGAAATGAGTGCAGACATTTTTGAAAAAACCATGCAAATCAATTTACAAAGCATCATTTATCTCAGTAAGTTGGTGATTCCTCAGATGCAAAAAAGCAAAGAGGGTTCAATCATTTTTCTGGCAAGTATTGCGGGTGTTCGGGGTAATAAATCTTTAGGAATGTATGGCATTTCAAAAGCTGGATTGGCTCAGTTGGCTCGCAATCTTGCTGTGGAATTTGGTCCAGATAACATCAGAGTAAATGCCATTTCGCCCGGAGTGATCGATACTAATTTTGCCAAACCGCTTACTTCTAATAATGAAGTGATGGAAAGAAGAGTACTACTCACACCCTTACGAAGGATTGGAAAAGTAGAAGAAGTAGCAGGTGTTGCACTTCTTCTGGCTTCAAAAACGGGTGGATTTATGACGGGGCAAAATATTATTGTGGATGGAGGAACAACGATTAGCGATGGAAATTAAAACTAAACATTGCTGAAAATTTCGTTCAAATCCACAAAAAGGTTTGGGAAAATGACACTTTCAAAAGTATCATCACTGGCATAAATAGAAGCGGGACTGTATAGCCCATTTTCTAATAAATGGAATTGGAAAGCAGTTTCGTGTTCAGGGTCGATAATCCAGTATTCTCTGATGCCATTTTCTTCATAAAGAGCTTTTTTTAATTTCATTTCTTTTGAAGAATTGCCAGGAGAAAGAATCTCAACCACCAAATCAGGTGAACCCAAACAACCTTTGTCGTCCAATTTTTCAAGGTCGCAAATGATACAAATATCAGGTTGGACAACGGTCAAAACATCTTTGTTTGCCAAAGCTGATTTTTGTTTGTCATACAAACGGACATCAAAAGGGGCAGCGTAGAATTGACAAGCATGGCTTTTGAAATGTGTATAAAAAAGCCCGTTGAGTTCTCTCGAAATCGCTTGATGCTTTCTGCTTGGAGCAGACATTGGTAAAATTTTACCTTTTATCAATTCAACAGCTTGTTCAAACCGCCAACTTAAATAGTCGGCATACGAGTAAATACCATTAACAGTATCTAAATCAGAGTAGTTTAATACGGCTTCCATAACATCATTTTTGACAAAAATAATGAAAAAATTTCAAAATAAGGTATGCTTAGTCACGGGGGCTTCTTCGGGTATTGGTAAGGCAACGGCTGTGGCTTTTGCTGAATCAGGGGCAAAAGTGATTGTGTCGGATGTCAATGAAATGGCAGGTATGGCTACCGTTGCCGAACTTGTAGGACTGGGAGCGGAAGCCATTTTTGTAAAATGTAATATCGCAGAAAGAGCAGAAGTACAAAGCCTTATCAATCAGTCAATTGAAAAGTTCGCTCGGGTTGATTGTGCAGTACTTTCGGCAGGTATTGCTGGGCGACTTTCCTTGCCAACGCACGAATATCCCGAAGATGAATGGTTGAATCAAATCCATGTAAACCTCATTGGTACATGGTATTGTATCAAATTTTTATTGGAAGAAATGCTAAAACAAGGAGGCGGAAACATTGTTTCCATTGCCTCAGCAGCAGGCTTACGTGGACAGCCGAACAATTCTCCTTATGCTACTTCTAAGCATGGAGTAGTGGGCTTAGTAAAAACGGCGGCTATCGAATATGCTACCCAAAACATCAGAATCAACGCTATTTGCCCAACTGCCATCGAAACACCAATGATTATGGAAGGAAGAAGGAAGTTGGCATACAACCCCGAAGCCTTGGAAGCAGCCAAAAATTACCAAGCAATGAAACGCATGGGACAACCTTCGGAAGTAGCAGATGTGGCACTATGGTTATGTTCAGACGAAGCCAGTTTTATGACGGGTCATGCTTTACCTGTTGATGGTGGTGCTTTCGCTTAAAATGATTGATTTTGAATAATATTAGCTTGTTTTTGATTCACAAAAGCAATTATTTGAGTTGTAATTTTAACAAAAAATATTAAAATAATACAAATATTAGAATGGCAAAGAATCCGCATTATTTATCGCAATTGGCTTATGTTGAATTGCTCAGTACAAACTTGGAAGAAACTGTTCGATTCTACACAGATATTGTCGGGATGGACAAAACTGGAGAGGATGAAAACTCTGTTTATTTAAGAGCTTGGGGTGATTATTTCTTCCATACACTCAAAATTACTCGTTCGGATGTAAAAGGCTTGGGTGGTATCGGTTGGAGAGCTGATAGTGCTGAGGCTTTTGATGATTGCGTTGCTTACTTAGAAAGTATCGGTGCTGGTAGAGGTTGGTTGGAAGCTGATTTAGGTAGAGGAAAAGCTTTTAAATTTCAATCGCCAGACGGACATAAACATGAAGTATTCTGGGATGTGAAATGGTTGAGAGAAACAGGTGAAAAAGGAAGTATTTATGCTGATAGATATTCAAGTAACCGTAGAAAAGGGGCGAATCCACGCAGAATTGACCACTTTACTTATTTAGTTGCCAAGTTCCAATATGCCAAAGAAAAGGCTTTTTGGCAAGCAATGGGCTTTAAAAATCCTGATGAAATTCGCTTAGACGATAATATTCCTCCAATCGGCGGTTTATGGACTTTGGGGAATCTTTCGCATGATATTGCTATTTTCTCTGACCCTAACTTAGAACCGGGACAAGGGGTTGTAAACCATCTTTGTTATAACCTTGATAGCCGTGAAGAAGTATTGTTGGCTTTGGATTGGTTTACAGAGAAAGGTTACAAAAGTGTTTGGGGAGCTCCTACTCGTCATAAAGCAGATGAAGGATTTTTCTTCTATATCATGGAGCCTCACACAGGTGTATTATTAGAGATTTATGCTTGTGCAAGATTAGTTTTCGCACCAGACCACGGACCAGATGTACATTACTTAAAAGACAATCCAAACGACGCTTGGGGCTTAACCAATCCATTTGAAGAAATGGCAAAAGGCAAAGTCGGTGGATTGGATAAGCCGGTGGATATTTAGGTAGATATGAATTATGAGTTATGAATTTTAAAATAGAGTCTTGTTTTGCTCCAACTTAATAAGATTTTATCTTTAATAAGAATATCTCATACTCTATCAATTTGAATATCATGGAATTAAAGAAAGAAAGTGTAATCAAAATAAAGTCTTTTCAGTTTGCAGTAAGGTCTGTCAAAGTTTATAGATATTTAACAGATACTCATAAAGAATTTGTCATTTCAAAGCAGTTTCTAAAAGCAAGCACTTCGATTGGAGCAAATGTGAGAGAAGCTCATAATGCAGAATCGGAAGCAGATTTTATTCATAAATTAAGTATTGCACAAAAAGAATGTGATGAAACTCTTTACTGGTTAGAATTACTAAAAGAGAGCGAATATTTGAGCGAAGCCGCTTTTCAATCCATTTATTCAGAAGCTTTAGAAATTCTAAAAATCTTAAAAAGTATTATTATCACAATTAAAAAAAAGAAAGATAAATAGCCTTAAATGACAAATTTATAAGGCTCATCTTTCAAAATAATTCATAATTATTAATTCATAACTCATAATTAAAATGTGGCATTATTTCCCTAATCAATATATGCCTTCTTACCAAGTGAACCGTGCTTTGACGCAGGCTCATTATGGGGGAGGAGAATTTGCAGAAATATTACAAGTAGCAAGTGAAATTGACCCCGCTAACCGTGAAAGTTTCAATAAAGCTTGGGTTAAAATGGGTGATAAAGTCTATGAATTAGCAGAAAATTATGCAAAAGAAGGACATAGTGTTTCTGCTCGTAGAACGTATTTGAGGGCTTTCAATTATTTACGTACAAGCGAGTTTTTTATGACTTTGCATGATGAACGTAAAATTCCTTATTACTTAAAATGCCGTGATGCTTTCATTAAAGCGATTGATTTGTTTGATGAGAAACCCCTGCAATTAGAAATCCCTTTTGAAGGTTCTTTCTTACCTGCTTATTTATTTAAACCAAGTGGTGTTGTAAATCCTCCAGTGATGGTGATGTTTGGTGGGCTGGATAGTTTGGCAGAAGAGTTATATTTCGGTATTGCACAGCACCTCAACGAACGTGGTATTGCGATGATGGCAGTGGATGGCCCCGGACAAGGAGCTTCGCTTAGATTGAACCATTTGCATACTCGTTATGACTACGATGTTCCCGGAACGGCTGTTTTAGATTATATCATTGAAAATCTTGGTGAACACGTTGATACTTCTCGTGTAGGTATTGGGGCTGTTTCGATGGGTGGCTATATGGCTGCTCGTTGTGCAGCGTTTGAGCCACGTTTTAAGGTCTGTATGATTTTTGGGGCAGTTTGGTCGTATTATGATATTTGGAAAAATCGTCCTGATAACCACCCTTTAGCTGAAATTGTACAGCACATTGTGGGTGCAGATACTATGACAGAGGCTCGTGAAAGATTGAAAAATTTCACATTGGAGGGTGTTGCTGAGAAAATTCAATGCCCCACCTATATTTTGCATGGAGAGGACGACCGTCAGAATTTTGTAGAAAATGCTTATAAAGTAAATGAGGCTCTTACTTGCGAACACGTCTTGGAAATTGTGCCAAAAGATGAAAGTGGTTCGGCTCACTGCTCTGTTGATGATTTTACAAAATCATTCAATATGTACGACTGGATAGCTAAGAAAATTAAGGCATAATTAAGTATTAAGTAACCCAGCAGACTTAGTTTTCGGGCATCGGCTTTCAGGTTTTTAAGGAGTTTTAGTCATCTTCATCAGATTACTAACCTATTCTTATGAAATCTGATGGCTAAAAGTTTTAAAATTTAGCCTGCCCACTTAATGCTTGTTTGTATGTTTTCATACCTGATACATGTCTAAAAACAATCTTATAAATATCAAAAAGATGGTAAAGAAAATTTTAGTAGTAGGGGCTGGCATTGGTGGGCAGTCTGTTGCTATTGGTTTAAAAAAAGCTGGTTTTGAGGTAGATTTAATAGAGCTACATAAAGAATTTAATGTTTATGGAGTAGGTATCATACAACAAGCCAATGCTTTAAGAGCTTTAGACGCCATCGGTGTGGCTGATGAAGCAATGCGAAGGGGTTCTCCTTATGGAAAAGTAAAATTATGCTTGCCACATGGTGTTCAAATCGGTGAAGCTGGTACTCCACCAATCGGTAAATTTCCGAGCCATAATGGAATATCACGTAAAATTTTACACGATATATTATTTGAAGAAGCTCAGAAAGTTGGTTTAAAATACCGTATGGGAGTAACGGTTGAATCCATTGACAACCAGCTAAATGTTGCTCATGTTACGTTTACAGATGGTACAAAGGGTAGTTATGATGTCGTGATTGCGGCCGATGGGGTGAACTCAAAAGTACGTAAACTTATTTTTGGTGAGTTTAAATTGAGCTATGTTGGCTTGTCTGTGTGGCGATATGCTTTTAAGCGTCCTGCTAATTTAGATACGGGTTATATCTTCTTTAATAAAAAACATAAAATGGGTGTCATTCCTATGACAGCCGATACTTGTTACATATTCGTAAATTCTGCTGAGGGTGATAATCCATTGATTCCTGAAAATCAATTGGTTGAAAAGCTAAAAACGTATATGTCGGCTTATCCCGTTCCGCTTATTCAGGAATTAATACCACAAGTTACCGATGCTAAATTGGTTAATTATCGAGTATTAGAAACGCTCAAAATGCCAGCACCTTGGTATAAAAACAGCGTGGTTGTTTTAGGAGATGCTGCTCATACAACTATTCCTCAGTTAGGTTCGGGGGCAGCGTTGGCGATTGAAGATGCCGTTGTATTAGTTGAGGAATTACAAAAAGAGGGAGAGCTTACTGATGTCTTTGAACGCTATATGAAACGTCGTTATGAACGTTGCAAAATGGTAGTTGATGTATCTGAAACATTAGGTGCTTGGGAATTACTTGAATACAACGACCAAGCCCTTCCAGAGGGAGCAAATATGGGAATGTTGATGGGTAAAACAGGAATGGCATTAACAGAGCCGATTTAAGCTTTAGCTGAAAGCAATAAGCTATCAGCCTTGAGCTTTTTTGTGAAGCAATTAATAATCGAAGGGAAAGACAAATTATCCATTTTTTAAAAGCTGTTAGCTCATTGCTCACAGCTCCAAGCTATTATGAAATTAGTAACTTTCAAAAATACAAATGGCGAAAGCCGTATAGGTTGGCTTCAAGGCGATGGCGTGGTGGATATGAATTTGGCAAATAATAAACTGCCAACGGATATGCTTACGTTTATCGACCACCATGAGGAGTACTTCGAGGTGATTAAGTCTTTGGGCGAAGTACAGCCACATTATCAATTATCAGAAGTACAGCTTTTAGCTCCACTTCCTAATCCGAGAAGTTTTAGAGATTATATCGGTTTTGAAATGCACATGTTGAATGCTTCAAAATCTTTTGGACATACCATCGGACAAGAATGGTACGAAATGCCGATTTTCTATTTTACCAATCATCATGGCATTTACGGCCCAGATGATGAAATCAAGCGTCCAGAAGGCGAAACGAAAATGGACATTGAATTAGAAATCGCTTGTATTATCGGTAAAAAAGGCAAAGATATTAAAGCAGATGATGCTCAAGACTATATTTTTGGTTATACAGTTTTCAACGACTGGACAGCCAGAGCCATTCAGCGTCGTGAAATGATGATTCCACTTGGTCCACACAAAGGCAAAGATTTTGCCAATGCCATTGGCCCTTGTATCGTTACCAGTGATGAAATGGAACAGTACATGGGTGAAAATGGTCGTTTTAATTTAAAAATGACTTCAAAAATTAATGGTGTTCAAATCTGCGAAGGTAATTATAATACTGTTTATTATACTTTCGGACAAATGATTGAACGTGCTTCTGAAAATAATGTAACCATGATGCCGGGTGATATTTTAGGTTCGGGAACAGTAGGCTGGGGTAGTTTGATTGAAAATAATTTTGCCGTTCACCGTCCGCTTGAGCCTGGTGATGTGGTTGAATTGGAAATAGAAGGAATTGGCGTTTTACGAAATAAGGTGATTTAGTATTCAAAATACAACAATGATTTAATAGTGCTTAGACACAGGTTTTTAAAACCTGTGTCTTTTATTGGGTTAAATCTTGTTGATACAATTCATTCATTATTAAGCATACATGTTTTAAATAGTTTATTCAAATGAAAATAATAGATCTTTCAGTAACCATTTCTGAAGAAATTAAAGAACCACTTCCTACCAAAATTGTGTATGAAGATCACAAAGAAGGAGCAAAAAAAATGGGCGGAAAACTCTTTGAAGGTATTCAAGGAGATGTTTTTATCAATGGAAATGGTCCAGCAGGCGAGTTTTTAACCGTAACAAGTCACTGCGGAACACACGTAGATGCTCCTTACCATTATTATCCCACTTGTGAAGGAAAACCTTCAAGAACCATTGACGAAATGCCTTTAGATTGGTTTTATCGTGATGGCGTAGTGTTAGATTTTACCGATAAACCTGATGGCTATATGTTTGAGCCAGAAGATTTGATTGAAAAATTGGCTGCCATTAATTATACTTTAAAGCCTTTTGATATTGTCTTGATTCGTTGCGATGCCGACAAGCGTTTGCATCATCCTGATTTCGTGAAAATTCATGTTGGTGCTTCCGCCAAAGCAACGCATTGGCTTATCGACCAAGGCATTAAAGTAATGGGAACTGACGGCTGGGGTTGGGATATTCCTTTGCACATTCAAGCAGCAGATTATAAAGCGAATCCAAGAGATGGCGTAATTTGGCAAGCACATTATGTAGGTATTGAAAAAGAGTATTGTCAGATTGAGAAATTGGCGAATCTTGACCAATTGCCACCATTTGGTTTTAAAGTAGCTTGTTTTCCTGCTAAAATCAAAGGAGGAAGTGCTGGCTGGACAAGAGCCGTAGCGATATTTGAATAGAGTTTATGTATAGAATAATCAAAACAGTCGTTTGTATTTTACGGACGACTGTTTCTTTTTTGTCCCAAATATTAAACACAGAACGACAACTGCAAGGATTGTCGCTACATTATTTTCATTCCCTTTTACTTCATAAAATCAAAGACTTAGCGGTATCAAAGAGTGCTTTATGTTTTGGATCATCAAACTAAATTCTCTAAACCGAATTCAGCTAATTTATCTACAACGGGTAAAGTCTTCAATCCCAATTCAGTCAGACTATACTCAACCTTTGGAGGGATTTCAGGATAGACTTTTTTGCTGACTAATTTATTTTCCACAAGCATATTCAGTTCTTGTATCAACATTTTTTCGCTGATGCCTGGAATAGCCCTTTTTAGCTCGCCATATCGTATCACATTTTCGTTGATTTGAAATAATATTAACAAAGTCCACTTACCACTTAGCAGAGTTAAAGAAGCTCTCACAGGACATTTTTCATCGCAAGGTGAAATTATTTTAGATTTTTTATTCATTGATAATCAATTATTCTAACCGTTTGGTAGGTACTTTACTTTTAGGTAAGTACTTGTACAAAAGTAGGTAGGTTGATACTTTTGTACAAATAATTTTTGAATTAAATAAGAAATATGTCACAATCAGGAAAAAGGGATAAATAGCTATCAAAGCTTATCAAAGAGTAAATAACAATTCAGTGTTCTGAAAAATCAATTCAATAACATTTAAAAACGGGATAAAATGAAAATTTTAGTATTCGGAGCCACAGGTTCACAACAATTCAATGTAATATCAGAAGGTAAAAAAAAAGGAGCAGAAGTAATTGCTGCAACAAGTTCTGCAACAAGTTTTGAGAAATTAAAACAAGCAGGGGCAATACCTATTTTGGCAAATATGAGTGATGCAAATACAATGCAGGAAATCACCAAAGGTATAGATGCGATATCTTTTATGGTTCCTGTTTCTTTACCCAATCCTTTTGATGGCTTACAATATGCCAAAAATGTGATTGATGCAGCTAAGACAAATGGAGTTAAAAAAATCGTATGGAACACAAGTGGCTGGTTAGCACCCCAAAAAATAGGAATACCCGGTGAAGATGTGAAATTGGACATTAGTGATTATTTAAAAAATAGCGGATTGAATTATGTAATCATCCAACCAACTATTTACATGGAAAATATGCTGGGGCCATTTTGTGCACCTTTTGTGAAAAACGAAAAGAAGCTGGCTTACCCTACACCAGAAGCAATGCCTATTGGTTGGATAGCTTCCAGAGATGTAAGTGCTTTTGTTGTTGAAGCAATTTACAATGACAAACTTAAAGCAGATTCTTTCCAGATTAGTGGGTTAGAAAATCTAAAAGGAAATGATTTAGCGGAACAGTTTTCTAAAGGTGTAGGTGAAAAAATAGTGTATTATACACAACCTGCCAAAGAATTTGGCGATATACTTAAACCATTTGTAGGTGAGGCAGGTGCAACAGGTGTTGCTTCTTATTATGAAAGTCTTCAAAAAGCAATAGAATTTCCACCAAAATTCAATCCTAATATGAGTGAAGTATTAGAAAAACTTCCTGTTCAAATGACTTCATTAGCACAATGGACGAAGAATAATAAGGCATATTTTTAAACTAATAACTTAAAGTTTGTAAAGTCAAAGTTAATAGGTTTTCAAGCCCTTGGCTTTGACTTTATAAATATTTCAGTTTCAAAAACAACATTTTATATAGGTACAAATGAATATTTGCCCCAAGGAGCTACATTTTATTTGTCATACAAAGCCGAAAGAAGACTTTGAATAGCGAGGGGCATAATAATTAAATTATCAGCAATAGTCTTATTAAATTCAAAATACTAAATAAGGTTAATGATTTTGACACTATCCCTAATTTTGTGTAAGTTGTTTTTTGTATTGATTATTTGTTTTTGATTCTTTGGTCAAAAATAAGGTAAAATTGGTTGATAATAATTCCCCAGTTTTGAATGGGTTTTGT
>NZ_JAYGIL010000033.1:0-72806 GCF_034931025.1 Arcicella gelida
TTTCTTAGCAGTAACAAAATACAGAAAAACCCCGAAAATTGCCAGTATTGACACTTCTTCGGGGTTATTTTATTGGCAATGTGTTGATTATTAAATATTTACAAGATTAAAGGGAAGCCGTCATAAAATAAATTTGCCTCTTTGAAATTTTCTTTTTTATAGTTACTCAAAAAGTCTTTCCCCAAAAATGTACTGGCAATTTTGTTTAACAGAATAATGAAAAATTCTGATGGTTCAGAAGCTAAACCTCCAATACCGATGATGATAAATACATTTTGTTTTTTGCTTGATGTGAAGTTTTTATAATTTTAGAATTGAGGTTATCTATGGTTTTGGGTCGCCACCCTTTCAGGACTAAACTAAACGTCTTTTACGAAGTATCCCCAGTTATTCCCAAACATATCGTTCATCAAATTCAACTTTATACTTTTTTAGAAATGCTCTGTATTCATCTTGAAAAGTCTTTTTTCGGTGATGTTCATGTTGATTTTGGATATATTTTACTACTATTTCTATTTGACTTGGATTCACCGAAAACGCTCCATAGCCATTTTGCCAATAGAAATTTTTTAACGATTCATCTTTGGTTTTCATCCATTTTGAAGCGTTCGATTTAAGCTCTTCTACCAATTTCATTAGGGCTATTTTTTTAGATAGCATACAAAGTATATGAATATGGTCAGTATATCCCCCGACAATGATGGGTTGACAATCCAATTTTTTGCAGATACCACCTAAGTAATGATGAAGTTCGTTTTCGTAAGGCGGGTGTATAAGTGGCTGACGATATTTGGTACTAAATACAATATGTACATAGTTTTTTACAAGTGATTGTCCCATCTATTAATCGTTTTAAGGTTAAAACTATAAATCAAAAATGTAGTCTGCCATCCCTAGCCCTGAAAGGGCTAAATCCCATAGCACAGGGCAACGCCCTGTGGTTTGTGAGGTATGGATGATGTTCACGTGAATATGAGGGTTCACATTATGCGTTTTTTACAGGGCTATTTGATTTATCGTTTTTTCATGGGCGATGCCCATTGTTGATAGATTACGCCCTTTCAGGGCTATTTGATTTATCGTTTTTCCATGGGCGATACCCATTGTTGATAGATTACGCCCTTTCAGGGCTATTTGATTTATCGTTTTTCCATGGGCGATGCCCATTGTTAATAGATTACGCCTTTACAGGGCTATTTGATTTATGCGTTTTTCAATGGGCGTTATCCATTGTTGATAGAGATTATGCTCTTTCAGGGCTTTTATGATATATTAAATTTACCGAAAAATCAGAATACAAAAGAATTTTTCCTTGTTTTTGATGGCTTGATGGGTATCAAAAAAAACACATCCGCTCAAAGTGAACGGATGTGTTTGTAATAAAAAGAGTGATACGATTATTGCAATTTGAATGGTAAAAACCAGTTTTCTTTGTTCATCAGTTTGCTTCTTACGGCTGCTGCATTAGGGTTGTTGGCTTTTCTTAATTTATCATATACTTTATCTGCCAAGAAAGTTGGGTCTTCTCTACGAAGGGCAACTCTTACTAAATCGCCCCAACGATGTCCTTCAAAAGCTAATTCTAAAGCCCCTTCTTCAATGATTGAGTTTTCAATAGCAATGGTACTGTCACCAACTACGGCAGTATTTTTCAACATGGCTCTTCCTCTGATTCCTGTTGCTAAGTGCCATGATGAACGATAACGTACTGGTGCATCGCCGTTTCTAGCATCAAAGTCGAATGGAGGAACATCGAAAGTATTCATCAAGTTGGTTTTATCAGAAGATGTACCGTTATATACAGATGCTACACCGCTGTTCAATAAAGCGAAAGCTAGCTTTCTACGTCCTTCACGGTTGGCAGCTTCAGCAAATTTCAAGTGTACATTGGCTGCTCTGTTCAAGAACCAACGTCCATTTTTTTCTTGTAAACTTTTACCTACTAAGGAAATCACAGAGCCCGTCAAGTTTGGATTTAGGTAGTTATAAAGGTATTTATACACTACTGGTTTGCCATTAACTGTTTTGTAAGACATCTTTCCACGAGCATCAAAGTTGAAGTTGTTCGTTTGTGTTTGCGAACTCCACATATCTTGTACTTGTTGCGAAGGCTGTAACAAATATTTACCACCTACATTCGAGAACAATTCTACGAAAGGATTTTCTGGTAAAAACTTATTGTCGAAAGGCAATAACCAAAGCCATTCTGGGTCACGAGAAATGTTTGAAGTATTCGATATTCCATTATAAGTAGTATTCGAACGGTCACGTGCGAAGATTGAACGCCAGCCAGTGTTGTTGTTATCAAGCAATCTGTTTTCGTCGTTGATGTTGGCATCATAACTTACTGCGATTGGACCCATACTACTGCTGATTTGTCCACGAGTAATTTTGTATAAATGATACCAAACGTTAATATCAGTTGCTTCAAAACCAAGGCGGTCGGATGTTGTCATAATGTATTTGTACATAGTAGCCGCTTTGGTAAATTGGTTATCCCACAAGTACAAATCTCCCAATAAAATAGTTTTATTAATGAAGAAAGTAGTAGGCGAGTAGCCATCCACGTTGTTTGAAACGAAAGTATTATCCAAAGTATAAGGGTCAAGATATACACTTGGAATCGTTTCCATATCCGTGATAAGTTGCTTAATCATTTCCTTTAAAGGAATAGCAGGCTTACTTGCAATGGCTGATACATCACCAATTTTTTCAATTGATTCTGTGATGTATGGAACACTGTTGTAGTGAATGGCTAATTGCAAATAAATCCAGCTTCTTAAAGCAATTACATCAGCATAGCGTTGGTTGTATTCTGTTCTTTTGATTTTGTTAGTTTCAACCATAATCTTGAAATTCTTCAAGATGTCGTTACAGTTAAGAATCAATTCATAATACGGACGAGGGTTCGCATAAGCATTACTTTCTGTAACATTATGGTTATTGATTTCACGCAATGCTATGTCAGCATTATCAGTAACATCTAGCAAATCTGCACGAAGTTCGTTTAATACGACATATTGCTTTGCAAGAGTCGAAAACTTACCATATAGACCAATGATAGCAGCATCTGCATCGAAAATATCACGATACATTTGTTGGCTAGTGAGTGCTTCTTCAGGGTCAAGGTCGAATACTTCTTTACACGAACTACCAACCCATACACAAGAAAGTACAGCTAGATTGAAGATTATTTTTTTAAACATTGATTTCATCTTATTTCGATAATTTTAACGATTAATAATGTCAGTTGACTAAGGGATTTTAGCTTGATATTATAAACCAATTCTAAGCCCTAAGTGAAATGATTTTTGGATAGGCTCTAAAGTATTGTCAACGCCTTGTCCTACTACTGCATTTGTTGAACTAAATTCTGGATCATAACCAAGGTATTTTGTTAAAGTCAACACGTTGTTTGCCGCAGCATATACTGTTAAATATTTCAAAATACTTTTGTCGATTGAGAAATTATACGACACTGAAACTGATTTTAATCTAAAATATGAACCATCTTCAACCCATCTGTTTGAGAAGCGTGCATTTTGAACAGGATCGCCATAAGTAGCTCTTGGAATATCTGTGATTTGTCCTTCGCCTCTCCAACGAGCAACCATCGCTGCTGATTGATTATTGAAATTTGCACCAGATTCAATACTTCTACGAGTATAATTATATACTTCGTTGCCAGAAACAAAGCTACAAAGTGCATCCAATGTCCAGTTTTTGTAGATAATACGGTTTGTAATACCACCATAGAAATCTGGGTTTGGATTTCCGATAATCTTTCTGTCTTGGTCGTCGATTATTTTATCGCCATTCAAATCTTCGAATCTAACATCACCACCTTGGAAAGCTCTTAAAGAACCATCTGGCAATCTTGACGATAAACCTTCAGCATTAGCCTCTGCATTGGAAGCATAAACACCTTTAGAAGTATTACCAAAGAATACATTCGGACTTTCACCCACACGGCTCAAGAAAGAAGCCTGACCGTAATTAGAAATAATGTCCGCATTGGCGTTTGGTAACTTATCTAATTTAGTGTTTGATTTAGCGATGGTTACACCCAAATCCCATTTCAAATCAGATTTGTTTAATAATTTGATATTTAAACTTGCTTCAACACCTGAAGTACTCATGGCAGCGTTGTTCGTCATTACATAACCTACACCTGCTACAGTTGGTAATTTCTCAGCGATAATCATGTCTGTAGTTTTGTTGCGGAATATATCAACACTTAAACCCAGACGCTCGTGAAGAATACTCATATCTAAACCAGCATTTTGTTTAGATATATTTTCCCATTTCAAGTTCGGATTAGCAATATTTCCACGAACAATCCCTTGAAGACCTAATAAGTTTTGACCAACATAATATTGTTTTGAAGCATAATTACCGATGTCATCATTTCCAACACGACCTGTAGAAACACGAAGTTTTAATAAATCGAAAGGACCATCTGCTAAGAATTGTTCAGAAGAAAGTAGCCAAGCTGCTGATACAGCAGGCATCACTGCAAAAGGAGTACCGCCAATTCTGACAGCATCGCTTGTAGAAACATCTTTCCCAAAACGAGAAGAAGCATCCATTGCCATTGTGAAAGCCAAGAAGTACTTATCAGCATAAGTATAATTTAAGTTGAAATAAGTGTTCAACCAATTATAAGTACCAATACCACCTTGAATATTGTTGTATAAAACAGAACCATTGTTTACACTGATTAATTGGTCGGTTGCTGAATTATAAGCCAATACTTTGTCTTGTTCTACTTTAGAGCTAATAAAACGCAAACCCAGACGACCAGAAAACTCATGAACGTTTTTGAAGGTTTTATTGAAAGCTAAATACGTTTCATTTGATACATTAAATAAACGTTTTGTTTGTGAACTCAACTGGTTTAATGCCAACACATTTTTAAGGGTATCACTTACCAAACCATAGTTAGGAATAAAACGGTTTTCTTTTACTTTATCGAAAGTAACTGCAATGTTCGTTCCTAGTTTGAAAGCATTTGAAATGGCATATTGGAAGTCAATCACACCAAAGAAACGGTAAGCTTTATTCCCACCCAAAGTACTTGTAGCAGCCACAGCAGGATTACCCACCGAGAATATATCTTCATCAGCTAAGAAAGGAGAAAAAATCCCTTGACTAGAAACACTATAATCTGTTAAGATTGGTGCTTTGATTAAAGCTAAGTAAAGAGGATTTGTTTTAGAGGCAAATCCAAAATCTTTGGTTTCAGCTTCATTGTACGAGAAACTCAAGTTGGCTGCTGCTGTAAGTTTGCGGCTTAGGTTCATATCAGCATTGAAACGAGTACTGTATTTCTCTAAAGTAGAACCCGCTACGCCATTCTTATTACTTAAATAGTTTACAGAAAGGGCATATTTTGCAATGTTATCACCACCCGTTACACGTAAATACATGTTGGTAAGCGGTTTACTTGCCATTACTTTTTTCTGCCAGTCGGTATCGTTATGATAAGTATAATAATCAGGATTCGACTTGCTATCATTCATAAAAGGCAAACTTTCCATTTGCGTATTTGAATAACCCGCTGATGAAAGAATGTCTGTTAGATAACTTCTATAACTATTGGCATTCATCACAGGCAAATTATTGGGAGCAGCATTTACACCACCATACATGGCGAAGTCAATTTTTGTTCCTAATTCTTTTGCTCTTGAAGTCGTAATCATGATAACTCCATTAGCTGCTTTTGTACCATAAATTGCCGATGCCGAAGCGTCTTTTAATACAGTAATATTGCTGATGTCTCTTACATCAATATAAGCCAATGGATTATCGAAGTAATTGTTATTCAATGAGCTACCATATATTCCTGCATCATAAATAACATTGTCAATTACATATAAAGGACGGTTTGTTCCTTGCATAGAATTTAAACCACGTAAAGTAGTGAAAGCTCCACTGTTAGTAGTACCTGAATAGCGAGTAGCATTTAAGCCAGCTACTCTTCCTTGTAAATAACTATCTGGAGAATCGGTAATTCTTGCCCAAGCGTCAGGAATTGCCAAAGCACTAGCTGCACCAATAACACGTTTCCCTGTTGAAGTACCAGTTGGTAATCCAAAAGATTTTTCAAGCCCTGATTGGTCTTGAATCGTGATAGTGATTTTACTACGTTTAGCAACGGCTATTTCAGCACTTTCATAGCCAGGACATTCTACAGAGACTGAAACTTTCGGACTAGGTACACTTAGTTTAAAAGTTCCGTCTTCAGCGGTAATAGACGAAGTCATGTTTTTAAAATAAACCCTTGCACCCGTTACAGGTTTTCCTGTAGAAGCACTTATTACAACACCAGTAATTTCGGTATTATATTTCGGAAGAATTTTTACTACTTCTTGAATTTTAGGGTCTTGTGCCTGTACAGCCGTGCCGCACATCATGATTCCACAAAAAGATGCTAAAGCAACTGTTGTTTTGGGAAATGCTTGTATATTTTGTATGAAATACTTCATTTGAATCATCGTTAAATTTTTATGTAGCTAACTAAAGCACTGGTACAAGTTTGATATAATCGAGTGCCATTGCATTTGTTCCATTGGCAACCAAGTACATATTAAGAGTTCCATAAGTACCGACTGTATATTCTCCCAGTAATTGTTCTGTATAATTCTTCGAAGGCATGGCAGTAGTTGGATAAGCAAAAGTTGTAGAGCTTAAAGAACCCATCGCTAACTTTTGGTTGATAACAAAAGTTGCTGTTTCGCCTGTCGCCGTGTTTGAATTATATAAATCGTTTACTGCCACCCAATACACTTTGTACTTGATAGAAGGAGTTTCAGGAGCTACATATCTTAACCAAAAACCTGCATTACCATGCCCAACCACAAAAACTGATTTGAAACTTGTGTTAGTTAATGGGTTTAACAAAGTTCTTGTAGCGATGACAGCAGCCCCTAAATTTGAAGCAGTTGGCATTCTAGCAATATAATTTTCACCTTGAATAATGATTGGCTTAAATTTCTCTACAACATCTACATTAATTTTACCCAATACATGAACGATACCATTACTTACTTTGAAACTTTGAGTGATAGCAGATTTATCAATCGTATAGTTTACATCAAATTTAGATTTGATAGCCGTTGGAAGTTGTTCAAGAGAATATTCTCCTTCAATCACTAAATCTTTGATGGTTTCATAAGCTGCTTTTCTGTAAGTACTGTCAGAAGTACTTGTTTTGTAGTAAGGCGATAACTTATTTACTTCTTGTGTGAAAACATCATTTGGTAATAAGAAATAAGTATAACGTTTTGACTCATCGTTCAAATCATATACGTTTTGTGTAAATGAGTTTACAGATTGAAATCCTGTTCCCGGACGATACACTGGCTCGCCCGTAGTAGCACTGATACTATCAACAATTGCAGTGTTAGGGTTAAATACAAGTGTTGTAAGGTTTACAATAGCACCGCTTTGTAGAGAAGTAGTTTTAGTTGAATTTACATAATCCCAAAGTGAAGGCAATACTTGTACAGCACTACCAATGATATGCAATACACCGTTTCCAACATATTTATTAGAAGAAGTAATGGCTGCTGTAGCAAAAACATCCTTACTGAAGTTGGCATATTTTCCATTTAACAAACCTACTAATTCAGACGTTTGTGTTGACGGCATCACGTGGCTTTGTAAACCGATATGATTTCCCACAAAAGCTTTTAAAGCGGTAGTGTCATTGATAATTGTTGTGCTTAAGTTAGCTAATGCGTCGTTGGTAGGCGCCCAAACTGTATAATTTTTAGAAGATGAAATTACTTTATCGTAACCTGATTTATCTAAAAGTTCTTTGAATTTACTCAAGTTGGTTTGTGTGCTAATTTCAGCATATAATGATTTTCCTAAATCATCATTCTCTGAAACCAAGCGGTCGTCCCAAGTCTTACACGACGCTAGTATTATACCGCAAGTAACTATGAGCAAAAAATATAAATATCTTATTTTCATTTGAATTTCTTTTAATGTTTTAAAACTGACTGATTTCAATTATTCAGCGATTAAAGTTCCATCTGGTAAATGACGTGGACTCAACTGGTTTTGATCAATAGGAATAAATTGAATCATATCAATATTATTTGGAGAGTGCGTACCATTAATGGCTGTCAAGCGGAAAAGGTGTCTGTCAGTTGTTTTAATATCAATTGTTCCAAGCAAACGACCCGCAGCGTTAATGTCAGTTCCTGGCGACATATATCTTTTCCAACCCAATGATTCTAATTCTCCAGAAGATAAATTTGGAACTTGGTCAATAAATAAGAATGGACGAGTAAGTGTTTCTCCGTCAATTGCACCAGTACAAGTAATGGTAAAACTGTTTGAAGTACGTTGACGTCTGTAGCACATCCACACTTTGTATTTTCCTTTTGGAATGATAGGTGTTCTCATTTCTAACCATAAGTTTCTACTTGGTACGCCCATTGGTACTTGCAGATAATCTCTTTTGGCAGCGTTTTCAGAACCTGAATACACATAAGTAGGAGGGAAAGTGGCATTTGCCCATTTAATATCATTTAATACAGTACCAACTGGAAAACCATAAGTTCTCTTTCCATAATAAGCTGAAAGCTTTTTGATTTCAGGGAAATCGCAAACATCCCAGTCGATTCTGATTGGCAAACGTAATTTTACTCCATAATGCCCTAAAGTGCTGTGTAATACGCCATTAGTAGCCGTGTTGTCGCTTAAAGTACGAGATAATTCAACGCCCATTTCTCTGACGCCATTAAAAATGTCATCGTTCAATAATACTGTTTGTCCTTCTAGTTTTGAACTAACAACAGTAGGTTCAGTAGATACTTTTGTGATGTGTGAAGTGGCAGTAATAATGTCTCCAAGATATTTTGCTCCATCTAAAATATGATAAGCAACAAAAATATTAAGGCTATCAGATTTTAATTTAGGATTTCCTGATTTAGAATATCTTGCTTTCAATTGAGCATAATTGGTAAATCCTGCTTGTGCCAATACAGTATTAGATTCTGCCACTAAAGTCATAAAGCGTTTATCCAGATTCTCATTAACAATATTTAAAGAATCGTAATAACCTGTTTCTTTTAAAGCCTGTGTGAAAATAGAATAATCAGGATTCGCCTCTGTTAATTGAGCAATTGTTTTAGTAGCAGGCTTTAACACGCCATCCAAAATATGCAACATTCCGTTACCAGTTCTGATGTTCGATTCAACAATGTTCGCTTGGCGATTCAAAGTATAACTTGATCCATTCGTGCCGTTTGTTACACCAGAAAGCAAGTACTGCCCATACATGGTAACTAATGGTAATTTACCGTCTTTGAAAGAGTTCGTGGTAAGTGTATCTCTAATCACATGGATTTTTACAATACCCTGTGCTTCCTCTTTCGTAAGCTGGTCAGCTGTTTTGCCAATTTGTGTTAAATATGCTTTTACGGCTGTATTGTTCGGAGCAAACATGGTGTAAGCACCATAAGCATCCAAGAAACTGTTGTAACCAGATTTGTCAATAATACTTGCAAAATCAGAATACTTCTCTGGATACTTCTGTAAATAACTATAAAGGTTGGCATCACCAGTGGTGGTTTCAACAATAGTTATATCCGAACAGCTCATAATACTTAGTCCCAATAAAAGACCAAGCAATGGTAATGTGAGCGATTGTATTAACTTTTTCATTTGTTTATTTTTTTAATGTCTCCAAAATCATCTTTAAAAAATAGAATATTACAATTGGAATGATTGAATATTGAGAAACATTCAATCAACCATTTGCGGTGCTATTTTGATGTTTACTTATAAAATGGATTTTGTACCAAGAGCGTATTTGTTTGAATTTCGTATTGATAAATTGGCAAATAATGGCTGTTTGGATCTTTGATTTTAGCAATTGCCGATTGTTGTCTTTCACTAGGGACACTTCTTGCAGTTAATTCAATCAATAAGTCGAGACGTTTGTAATTACTTCTTTTAGCATTTCTGAGCATATCAAACCAACGTTTTCCTTCAAAAGCGAATTCTCTGGCACGTTCTTCTAAAATATATTCTAATACACCACCTGTGCCATCAATATTACTAGCGTCTGGAGATTTTTCAGTTTGTGGAATTGCCCAAGCTCTTTTTCTGATTTGTGAAACAATGTCTAAAGCTTCTTGTCCTCTATTTAACAATGCCAAAGCTTCAGCTTTCATTAAGAGTACATCAGCATAGCGATACACAATAAAGTTGAAAGGCGAATCGCCAGAAAGACGATTATACTTTGTAATTACACCAGTAGCAGTACTTAAAGAAGCATCATCAGCACGAGTATCATAATTGGTTGGGTCAATAATATCTTCAGTGAAAAGTGTTTCAGTAACATAAGTAGTTGCTTGGTATCTTCTGAAAGAACTTGATGCCCCCGAACCAAAAATGGCAAAGAAAGGATAAGTAGCGTTGATAAAGCGAATGGTATAATCGCTACCATATGCTAATTCAAAAATACCTTCGTTTGAATTCCCAGCTTTAACCGTATTGAACCATGCTAAACTTCTTTCTTGGTTTGAAACCAAACCGAATTTTGCACTATTGATTACTTTGTTGGTAGCAGCAAGTGCTTCAGTTGGTTTTTCCATCCATAAATACACATCTGCTTGCAAAGCATTGATCATGTACTTTGTAATTCTGCTATGATCTTTTTCTTTGTTCCCATAAGTACTTGGAATATCCTTTTCTGCTTCTTCCAAATCTTTTACGATTTGTGCCAATACTTCATCTTTAGTGTTTTTTGCCAAAGGAACAATTTCATCATCGCTACTGGTAGCCGATAATTTCAAAGGCACTTCACCGAATAATCTTACCAAATAGAAATACATCCAAGCTCTCATGGCTTTTGCTTCTGCCACATGACCTTTCAAGGCTGCTTCTGTATAGGTTTTATCTTTGTCTAAAACACTTGGAGCAAAGGCAACTACGGTATTGCTATAATTGATAATACGGTAGAAATCACGCCAGTCAGTCAAAGGATTGGTAGGAAGAATATTACTATTGATAATATCTAATTCATTATTCGTAATTCTGAAAGAAGTAGTAATCATATCAGCTCTGATTTCGCCGAGGATAAACATCTTTTCAGGTAATCCATCAATCAAAGACGCATAGATTCCACCAACAGCAGATTCTACTTGTTCTTTGTTTTGCCAGAATCTGCTTTGCACGATTCCGTCTTGTGGGCTCAAAGCCAACCAACTATCGCAAGAACTTACAATCAATAGTGAGCTTACACAAATCAGGTTATAAAATATTTTTTTCAACATTGTCTCTATTATCTATATTGTTGTATCTATCTTGATAATGCTTCGTTTAGAAAGTCGCTACTAAACCAAAAGTCACCGTTTTAGCTGGAGGAGTCATTGAGTTATCTGTTGCTACTCTGAACGGGTCGCTACCTCTCATTTGTACTTCTGGGTCTTGTCCGCTATAGTTTGTCCAAGTCATTAAGTTTTCTACTGTTCCGTAAGCTCTAAGTGCTGTAAGGTTTAAAGCTTTTAAAGCCTTTTTAGTGAATGTATAGCTTAACGTAGCTGTTCTGAAACGCACGAAAGAAGCATCTTCAACATATCTGCTTGACCCTAACCAGTTATAACCAGTATTGTATAAAGCACGTGGAACCATTGTTTCATCTCCTTCTTTTCTCCAACGAGACAACACTTCAGTACTTTGGTTTCCGAAACCGAACATACTTGTAGTACTCATTCTTGTAGCGTTTACTACGTCGTAATCGCTACGGAAGTTGAAGAAAGTAGTCAATTTGAAAGATTTGTAAGAAGCACTTGCACCAAAACCACCTGTAAAAGCAGGATTACTATTTCCTAAATACACTAAGTCCATGTAATTGATGTTACCATCTTTGTTGATGTCTTCATACATTGCATCGCCCGGTTGGAAAATATAATCTGTTTGTGGATAGTTAAAACGCATATAAACAGATTGTGCATCAGGCGTAATGATTGGCTCGCCACTTTTCCCTCTTGCTACTGTTGCCGCTTTGTCTTTATATACTCCTAAATATTTGTAGCCATAAAATGAACCGAACGGATTGTTTACTTGCATGTAAGTCATGTAAGCTCCATTTACTGTAGCAATACCACCTTGACGAGGATACAAATCTGAGATTTCACGGATTACGTTTGTGTTATGAGCAATGTTCATGTTGAAATCAACCATGACATCCTTTGTTTTGTAAGCGTTCAAGTTCAAGTTGAATTCCCAACCTGAGTTTTCCATTGTTCCAACGTTCATTTGAACAGTGTTGAAACCTGTAAATGCTGGAATTTGTAGGTTTTCAAAGAATAAATCTTTAGTACTGTTTTTATAGAATTCAGCATCAATTGTTAATTTTCTATTACGAGTAATTAAGTTAATACCGACGTTTCTACCAATAATACGCTCCCAGCGGAGGTTATTCAATTGCATTGTTTGTGGCACTACAGCCGATGAACCAAGGTATGACCAACCCAAAGTGTTGAATTTCCCATAGTACAAATAATCTTTACGTGGGGCATTTCCACTTTGTCCATAACTCATTCTTAAACCTAAATGCTCGATAATGTTATCAAGTCTTTTCATAAATGGCTCATCAGAAATAATCCATTTTGTAGAAATAGAAGGGAATAAACCATAGCGATAAGCTGGACCAAAACGAGAGTTTCCATCACCTCTGATACCTACATCAAAAATATAACGGTCTAAAAATCCGTAGTGAACATTCATCAACACACCTATATTGCGAGTTTGTGAAACCCCTGAAGATAATTTAGAAGTCGTTAAACGTGCAGGGTTAGTAACATCTGTTAAATCAGAAGATGCGGTGTTAGTTACATAAGCTTCTTGCCAAACAGATTTTACATCAGAAGTATTCAAAGCCCACAAACTTGTTAATTCGTGTTTCGTATTTTTGATTTTTGGCGTATAAATCAAACTTGTTTTTGTGGTAACCGCAAAACCATCTGCATCGCCATCTGTGGCAACGTTCACCGCTGGGCTAGTGAATGTTTGTCCAGTAGCTACTTGTGGTAGGAATGAATTGGTTTTGTTGTTGTTAATATCAAACTGAATATCAAAAGTAGCCACCCATTGTTGTGGTACTAAATCATATTGAACCTGAAAGTGAGGAATAATTCTTTCAGAAATGATATTGTTTTTAGCAGATTTAACCATCGCCACAGGGTTATAAGTTCCTGAAAACGTACCCTGAATATTAGTAAGTGGCGAGAAGTAATTGCCCGTTAATTGCCCCAAATCATTGTATTCAAAAATACTCATGTTGGGCATTTTGCTATACGCTACCGAACGAATTAAATCTTTATTACCAGTCAAATCTGAAACGTAATTTCTGGCATTATCCGAGTGAGTAAACGATAAATCGGTCTTGAAACGAATTCTGTTAGAAACGTTATAGTCAAGGTTGATACGAGTATTGATACGGCTAAGTCCTGTTCCGATAGTTGTACCTGTTTGGTTGAAATAACCAGTTGAAGCATAATACTTCGCTTTTTCACCACCACCCGTAATCGAAACAGCATGATCTTGCGAATAACCCAACTGTGTAATCGCATCTACCCAATTTACATTTTGTCCATAGTTATTATACCAATATGGGTCATTTGGGTCATATTGGAATTCTTTTACGGTTTGCGTATTCAAAGGAGTACCGTTTCTGTTCATAAATGCTTCTGGAATCAGCATAGAATATTGGTCACCCGAAAGCATTGGAATGGCATTTGGTTGTTTTGAAACCGATCCTTTAAAAGTATAAGTAACTTTTGGAGTACCAACCGTTCCTCTTTTTGTATTAATAACCACAACACCATTGGCAGCTCTTGAACCCCACATTGCTGTAGCGGCAGCATCTTTCAAAACAGCAATGTTTTTAATATCAGAAGGTGCTAAGTTCAATAAAGAAGCATAACCCATTTCATCGGCAGTACCGAAGTTGAAGTCAGACGGAATAGATGTTTCGTAAGGCATACCATCTACTACAATCATTGGTTCAACAGAAGAGTTGATAGATGATGTACCTCTAATTCTGATTTGCATACCAGTACCTGGGTCTCCAGAAGCAGCAGTAATATCTACCCCAGCCAAACGCCCTTGTAACATTTGGTCGATTGATGTTCCTTGCATGTCTTCAACCATTTTAGCATCAATTTTAGCGACAGCAATGGTTGTATTTCTTTCAGATACAGACATCAAACCATTATCAGTTGGTCTTGCAGAAACAACTACTTCGTCAAGGTCAGAAGTGGTAGCTTCTAGCCAGATTTTGAAAGAGCTTTTTCCTTTGATGTCAATTTTTTGTGTTTTATAACCGATACTCGAAAACGAGAGTCTATTATTGGCATTAGAAACTCTGATAACGAAGTTACCTTCTACGTCAGAACTTACACCTTTAATAATACGATTGTCACGGTCAAGCTCAGCAACCGTAACACCTATTACGGCAGAGCTATCTTTGAGGTCAACAATTTTGCCTCGAACGGTATGTAAAGTAGATGTTTGTGCTATTGAAATGTGTTGACATAATAGCAATACACCCGTTATGATTAGTAATTTGGTAAAAATTTTCATTGGCTTATTTGCAAATTTTTAAACGAGTTGTGTGACCTAAAAATCCACTTGGTTTTCCAAGATTGAGATTTAATTAGCCTTTAGATATCCATCAATCAAATGAATCATAGCTCTGTTAGAGAGATTATTACTTTTATCAACCCTAACATTTGATTTTTTTGAAGTAGCATCAGCCAATTGCATTGAACCCACCGCATTGATTACAGAGATTTTTACTGGATCACCTACTGCATCTTTCAATAAAGTTTCCATTGCTCCAGATTCTTTTCCGTCAGTAGCAACTACTTTTTTGTTCAGAATATGATAGTTAATGAAATCTTCAACAATCTTTTTGTCTAGTAAACTCGTCGGATTAAAGTTTGGAGTTTTTACTGCTCCTGTGCCTGTTCCCGGTAAAAGACCAGCATTTACCGCTGCTTGGATTGCAGCATTATCTGGCACGAAGAATGTATAAAAACTACCTTCATTCACGCCATTGATGGCAAATGTTGCCGCCGTAAAAAGCGTTGAGTTTTTAAGATATTGATAGAAATTATAATAAGGTAAATCTGAAGTAGCACCTAGTACAGAAAGGTCTTTCCCGATTGGGTCAGCGATGGATGTATTGTTTGGTGCAAAGTTTAATAAACCATTTGTATAATAAACCTTTCCATTTGAAGCCGTTTTAGCACTTGTTACACTGATGGGTGCATTTTTAGTACCTGTTGAATATATTTTATTGTTTTCAAATTTGATATATTCACCATTGATGGCATCAATTACTCCTTTTCCTGATAAATCTCCCAATTGATTTTGTGGCGTATAAATAACACTGGTAGCCACAATTCTTTGAAGACTTGCCAATACTGAAGTTCCAGGAGTACGAGTTGTAGAGCCTGGTGGAGTATAACCCCATTCACTGTTGGCAATGTTAGACACAAATTTTGAAGGATCATAATCATAGCCCGCAGCTTTGAAAGCCTCATCGCTAATCATGAATAAAGTATAGTTTACTCTTGGGTTAAGAATGGTATTTTTCCAATCCATATCCAAGATTCTAGTCATTATACTGAATTTAGGATCTAAATAAGCTTTAGAATAAACCGAAGAAAACAGGTTTGATGCCTGTACTTTGTTTGTTCCATAAAACATGGCATTACTCAATACTTTTTTCTCTACTACATCTGCATTTGCATCAAAGCGAGCTTCTTCTCCCAAAGCATTGAAACTGTTTCTGAATTTTGATGGCCAAACTGTAGTAGGGAACAAATGTGCATTGATAAGGTCGATAATGATACCCGGAGGCATGGCATCTAAAGAAGTATAGTTTTCCAATAATACATTGTTGATATACTGTGTCAAAACATCATTTGTAGGAATAAATGCAGACCACATATCTAACTGAGAATCATTTTCAGCATTTTTCAAGAAGTTTTCACAGTTTGGAGCGAATGTTAAAAACTTACCGCTACTTGCTTGTTTGTTGAATGTTTTCACATAGACTTTATCGCCTTTACCAGTTAAGTTGGCGTATTTTGTAGTCATTGGGTCATTCAAAGCGTAAGTAGATGCGTATTTTTCAATTAAATTTCTAAAAACGCTATATTGTGGTTTAGTACGTAAAAACTCATCAATTGATGGTTGCGGATTTAATACATGATCAATTTCATGAATCATTCCATTTTCAGCAAAAATGTCAGCGTTAACTACTTTTGCATCCATCACATTGAAACCTGTATATGGTGTGTTTGGATAGAAGTAATTGTAATCTGTAGCACTTAAGCCAATTGCAGAGAAGTATTCGTTAGTGAAGTATGAAATGTGTTTGTTGTTGTTATCACCAACGATGTAATTGTTGTTTGGACGATTGAGTGAAACAGCTTTCAATTTTGTTCCTTCAAAAGTAGTTTCATCATAAAAACCTGTATAATAAGCGGTTTTTCTTCTGAAAGCTCTAGCTTCTTGCCAACCCAAAGGTGACTGATAGTCTGGTAAACGAGTTTGGTCAAAAGCATTGAACACTAACATACTTTGTACAATTTCTCTGGCTTTCACCGAATCAATTGCCGCAAGCGTAAGTCCAGTACTTGTAAAATAAGTTTTGAAGGCATCGTCATTTGGAGCAAAGAAAGTCCAATAACCAGCACTACTCAAAGTACGTTGGTAACCACTTTTATCAATCACACTCAAAAGCGAAGTAAAATTGCCTTTGCTTTGAAGGGTTTGATAAATTGGTGGCTCTAAAGTTGCTGGGCGTTTGTAAATATCCAGCTCTTCTTTAGTACAGCTACTAAGTAAAGTGAATACGCCACCCAGTATGACAAAAAAATAACGGAAAGAGTATTGAAACATCATTCTTTATGGTTTATGTATATTATAGGAATTGTGATTTATGCTAATTAAAATACGTCGCAAAGCAACAAAATGAAGGTTACGAACCTTCATTGGAAAGGAAAATACCTCTATTGAAAAAAACTAACCAAAGCCTTTGAATGAGCTAATTTGTAGGATAGTGTGGATTTAACACATTTTGAATGTTTACTGAAGAAGTACAGTTTTTTCATAAATAAAATGGATTGCTTATATGTGATTAAATGAAATAATTGCATTGAAAATGCTCAGAGAATTATGAAAAGGTATGGAAATATGATTCCACAGTGAGGCTAAAAGATGTCGTGTTTCCTTCCATCATTATCAAAATTTAGTATATATTAAGAGAGTGATTTAAATGTTTTATAAAACCTTATATTGTATTTTATAAATTATTTATTGTAAAATAACCCATTTGGCTTTCCCGAACCATCATGTACCATCCTGTAAATTATGTTAAATATTAGAATAGTACAATACTTGGCAATTATTAAGTCAACTTGGAAAAAAAATGTATTTTCTAAGAAATTTCATAATGAATCTTTCTTGTAAAAGGCATGAAAAGACAGATTAACCATAGCCCTCAAAAAGATTTTTCTTCAGGGTTTAAAAATCAATAAAAAGCTATTTTGGGAAATAATGTTGGATTTTTGCAAATTATACTGCCCTTATCGGCTGATTTTTAGTCAGTAATGAGTATTTTTTACTAGAAGTGTTACTGAATTGAAGTAGTATTTTAAGCTGTAAAAAGCCAAAATAAAGCTTTATTACTAATGAATTTTATGAGAAATGGTGTTTTTAAATTATCATGATAAGTACTATAGATTAGCCACTGAATTGGCTGGCTATTCGTTTTGTATTAAAAATTTGAAGCATTATAAGTAAAATCTGTTGTATTTTTCTAATACAAACTTCGTTGATAAAAATGAAGTTTTTTTTATTTTCTGTCCTTTTTTGCGGGTTTTTTAGGGCGAAAGCATTGAAAAAAATATTCAATACAGCTTTTTCATCAAGCTTACCTGCTCTTTTTTAAATTTCAACCCAAATGTTAGCTAGTTCAAAACATTTTTTAATTTACATTTTCAAGCAATACTAGCTTTGATGAAAAAAAGACAATGAATTCACACGAAAAATTTAGAACCTACGAAGCATTTTTTATTCTTTTTGCCGTCATTTTTTATGTCGTAAGAAGACTTTTGGAAATTGCCCATGATTTTGATGAGTATATTGAATATCTTCAGCAAATTCCATTACCCAATCATATCATTTGGAGAGGTTTAGCTTCTTATGACCAATACCTTAATAATATTTTTCCAACAATTGCTGCCGCAGTACTTTTTACTGCGGCTTGGTTTGTTTTTCATTACTTTTTCTTTCCTGCCATCAAACAGAAAAACTATGATATACCAACTGTTTTATGGTTAGTTTTTGTTGTTATTTTAGTGCTTGCTAGTTGCTTTATTTACAAAGAATATAAACTTTTTTGGCGTTTTACTTATGATGTTCACAGGCATCCCATTGGCATTAAAATATTTTCACTTTTTAGGAAATTACATGTGCTTACGGATGCTTTTGGGTGCATTATCATCATCGCACTTTATGAAGTCGTTGCTCAATTATATTATTACACCGCCGATTTATTTGAAAAAGATCGCCAACCCAAACAACAGTTTTTGAATAACCTAATTTTGTTTTTAGCATTGGCTTCGATTTCTCTTTTTACACTTTTTGGAGAGGTTGCCAATTTAATTGTCGGTCTGAGCGGATTACTAATTGGGCTTCTACAGGTACTCTTAATTGCTGGTTTACATTATCTTTCTTTCAGCATTGTAATTCCTTATTTTGCCCAAATAAATTATGCAAAAAAGAATGAGCTTATCATTCCTATGCTTTGGCTTTTTGTATATGGCTTATTTAATATCATTCTCTATTTACTTTGGTACAAAATTGCAGGTACTGGCTTTTACTTTAGCTTAATCATTCTTCCGCATTTATTGGGTTTCTTTTCTGCATTGGTTCGTTGGTTGTTTTTTCAGGAAAAAAAACAATTACAAACACAAGTATTTCAAAAATCCGCTGAACTCATTACTTTACGTTCGCAGATTAATCCACATTTTTTATTCAATGCACTAAATACTTTGTATGCTGTGGCTTTGAAAGAAAATGCTGAAAAGACATCAAACGGAATACAAAAATTAGGCGATATGATGCGATTTATGTTGCATGAAAATCATCAAGAACGTATTCCACTAAGCAAAGAGATAGAGTATCTAGAAAATTTTATCGAAATCCAACGAATGCGTTTGGACGAATCGCATGATATTGAAATTAGGGTAAATATCCAGCAGCTTGACTACGAGATTTATATTGCTCCGATGTTATTGAATCCTTTTGTTGAGAATGCGTTTAAACATGGCATCAGTTTCAGAAAACCTTCTTGGATTTACATTACACTTACTTTTGATGCCCAAAAACTCTATTTTAAAGTACATAATTCATTGCATCCTAAAAATGAAAATGATACCGAAAAGCAATCGGGAATAGGTTTGGATAATGTACAAAAACGACTGGAATTGATATATCCTCAAAGACATACTTTAGAAATTCAACAATCTGAACAAGATTATTTTGTGTCGTTGACTTTAGGTATTTTTTAGATATATCTTTGAGTGATTGATATCGAATGGTCATATTTTACACCAAAGAATCAGTAGTGACAAGCCTTGCGATTGCCCACCCATTGTGTGCGGGCAACCGCAAGAGTTGCCGTTACAATTAGAAAAAGGTTCTAAAAGAAAATATCGAGTAATCAGGCTAATTATTATTTTGAAAATCAATTTTACAAAAAAATATAACAACAATTCACCACTTAAAATGATTGCAATAGCCATCGACGATGAACCAAAAGCTTTAGAAGTAATACAGTTTCATGCTGCTAAAATTCCTTTTTTAGCATTAAAAGCCACTTTTACCGATGCTTTTGAGGCAATTCCTTATCTGCAAAATAATAAAGTAGATTTGATTTTCTTGGACATCAAAATGCCTGATATTTCGGGCATCGACTTTGTGCATTGCTTACAAAAAGTACCCATGATAATTTTTACTACAGCGTATTCGGAGTACGCCGTACAGGGTTTTGAATTAGATGCTGTTGATTATTTATTAAAGCCTTTTTCTTTAGCAAGATTTACCAAAGCTTGCAATAAAGCCTTGTCTATAAAAGAAAGTAAAGAAGTTGATGAACGTAATTATGTTTTCATCAAAACAGGCTATGAAGAAGAAAAAGTATTGTTTGATGATTTACTCTATATTGAAGCCGAAGGAAATTATCTTACTTTTTTCTTGAAGAACAAAAAGCTTTTGAGTCGCCAAACCATGACGGATGTCCTACAAATATTGCCAGAAAAGTACTTTGTTAGAATTCATCGTTCTTACATCATCGCTTATCAAAAAGTAAGCAAAATTGCTCGCCAATCTATCTTTATTCAAGAAACAGAAATCCCAGTCGGAGCGTCCTACGAAGAAAGTCTGTCTTTGATTAAAGATAAATTGAAGGCATAGCACAAATCTGTACCTCGACTTTCCAAGTCGAATCTCAAATTTTCAGTTTAATATTAAGCTTTCCCAATAAAGCTGTTATTCCAATAACAATAAATGAGTAAACTAAAGATTTGATTAAACCGACAATGCCATCAGTAAGAAAATCAGGTAAAGCAATCCCCGATAAATCAGCAATGCTATAATACCAATAAGGAATTAAATAGCAGGTTAAAGTACTTGTTCCAGCAGTTTTAATACTTCTAAACCAAAATGCTTTTCCTTTAATATCAACTAAATAATAAACTATTGCAAAAAAGATAAAAGCGATTCCACTACACAGAAAAACCCAAGTAGGTGTAGCTTGAATTTTAGAAATAATAAAGAAATTTCTGGCAATAAAACCAAGGATGATGAGTACAAGACCAAACAATACGTATCTTCCAATCAATTGATATTGGTTTTCAATCTTTGAAAATTGTTCTAATAATACACTTGCCAAAATGCCAGAAAAGGCAAAAGCAAAGAAAGCTCCATTTCCTAAAATCCAATCAGAAGGGCCGTTAGTCCATATTTTTTGTAATAATCCTGCATGACCTGCAATTGTCAAAAGGTTGAAAAGTAAAAAGAAGAAGAGTAGTAAGGAAGTTTTTTGATAGGTAAACAAATAAATAATGGCTGATGTAAGGTAAGTCCAACCGATAAGACCTAAAATTCCCCACCATTGCGGCGTCATTCCTATTAAATTATCAGTTGTTCCTGCCTTAAAAATGTAGGCTAACCTTAGCAAAATAAGTACACCAATAATTTGTAAACCTAAAAAGATTTTACTTTTAAAAGTATCTGTTTTAGGATACACATTCCAGATAAGAAAAAAGCCAAGCACCATTAATATTTGAAAAATTTCGCTACTCATTCCCGTTGCTTCCACATTAATTTCTGGAACATTCACCGTGAAAACGCCCATGATTAACAAAGCAACAGAACGAGTAACAATATGCTTGACTAACTGTAAAGGAGTATCTCCTTTTGCGATGCGATTTTTAATGGCAAAAGGAATCGCCATGCCCAAAATAAATAAAAAGCAAGGGAAAACCACATCCGACAAACCCAAGAAATCTTGGTTTGCTTCGGCATGTTCCAACCACAAAGGAACGTTTTTCAATGTCCAGAGGTCGTTTACAAAAATCATTAAAAGCATTGTTAATGCCCTGAATACATCTATTGAAAAAATACGTTTAGCGTTTCCCATTGGCTTCAAATGATTACTTTATTTGCTGATTGATTTCGGTAAACATGGCTTTAAAACAGTTGGTAGCGGAGTTTTCTTCTACTGGTTTGTTGGGATTTCTTCCATAAAACTCATCCAAAAATGATTCTGCACCCGACCAAACCGTTTGCATCATCCCTTGAAAATGTGGTTTCATCGTGGCAGTGGACGATTGTCTGAATTTAAGCATATCTTGCGTTTGAATGACTGCAAATTTGGGCATTCTCCAAGGACAAGTAATTACATCAAAACCTTTCATAGCAAAATAAACAGCGGTTTGGTCGGGGCGTTCGTAATGCCAATCGCAAATGGTGATGTCTTTGGCTATCAAATCTATTGCTTTGTGTGTATTGTTAAAACTGCCTTCCCACATACCGATTCCTGTGGTTTTTCCATCAATTAGTCGGTCGCCCCAAATCCAGAGTTTTCTATTTTTTAAAGCTAAATGATTTCTGATTTCATTTACTTCGCCTGCAAATAATTCAGCTTTATCTCTGCCCGAACATCTCGGACATTTATCATCGCCAATGTAAAATACTTCGTCCATTCCTGCATGGAAAGCATTCGTTTCAAAGACATCACAAATTTCATCCATCAACGCAAAAACTACTTGATGCACTGTTGGATGTAGCGGACAATAACTTTTACAATATAAACCGTCTGGATTAGGCCAAACATATTTTTCTGGCATTTTTACGGCTGGTGTTTCGTCAAATTCAGGATATACTTTTATCAGATTTGTTGTAATACTTGCCCAAGACTGATGCCCCAATAAATTGATTTGCGGAATGATACGAATATTATTTTTCTTACAAACGCTAACCAGTTTTTTAACATCTTTCTTAGAAAGTGCTTCGGGGTCACGGAGTTCTGGATGGCTTTCGAATTGATAGTTATAATCAACTCTGAGTATGAGTGTATTTACTTGTCTGGGTGCTAATTCTTCTTGAATAAACTTGACAAAATCATCTACTTTTTGAGGTTTTGGTGCTGAAATACAAAAGCCACGAGTAGGAAGCAAGCTATCAATTTTGGATTGTGCCAATAAACTATTCCAGAAAGTAGCACAGAAACTAACAAAGAGTAAGAGAGAAAACTTAGCCATGATGAAGAGGAATTTTTAAATTAGATAACACTACAATTTGGCTAAATTCAATAAGGATAACAAGGCGTTTTAGCCTAAAAGCAGACAAAACAGGTCAGTTTTAGGCTTATAAAATAAACAAATCGGAAATATGTTACTTGGTGAGCTATAAATGAATATGGAAATCAGAAATTATCATAATAAGTAAAATCCTTTGTGATTACTCCATTTTCAATCGTGAAGATGGTACAAATGGGTAAAACAAAAGCAGATTTATCTGGAGCAGTGCCTTTTGAAATAAATTCTACAACGATATGTTTTTCGCCAGCGGGATAAATATTGGTGATAGAATCTTTAAGGTCTGGAAAAGCTTGGCTTAATTCGCTGTACTTTTTAATCGTTTGTTCATGCGTTTGCTTGACGATACTTTGACCTAAAGATGGGTCTTTGAAATCGGCGGTATCGGCATACATACTTGCCATTTTTGTCCAATCATGTTGATTGAAATACTCAAAATATTGTTTGATAAACGCCTCGTGAGGATTGGCAGAAGTGCTTGGTTTTTCAGTAGAATTACAAGCGAAACAAGTGAATGAAATAATAACTAGAACAAGGTTTTTCATGTGTTTTCAAGGTTTAAGTTTGACTTCAAATTTGTTGGATAAATATACAGTTAAAATACCTGAAAAAACTCCGAATACATACCAAAGTATATCTAAAGTATCATAATTTTTTAGCCATATTTTTATTGTTTCAAAACCATTTGGATATTTAGCCAAATAAAATGCCAATACAAAAGAGAGTGCTGAAAATATACGAGTCGAGTGTTGGGTTTTCATTGGCTTTATTTTTTCGGTTGAGTAGATTTTGGTTTTATGGCTTTGAATATAAGCTTCCTAGTGTCTCAAAGTTAATAAGCTGAAATAGATTAGGGAAATGATATTTATAAATTTAGACTTGCTTTAGTTGCATAATATTCCTCTATGCTTGAAAATGGAACTAGACCAACTGTAGGGTCAAAATAATCAAATAGCATTTCCATATTTATCTTTTGAAATAAATTTGAACTCTCTATTGCTTCTTTTGTGAAAAAGCTTCCACTATACTCTTGCATTATCTGAAAAATGAATAAGAATAAAGCTTCATATTCTGTTATCTCATTTCTAATTATATCATAAAAAAATATCATATCTTTAGAATCGATTATTCCTTTATTTTTTGAAATAGAGATATAATTTAGAAGTAATCGTAAAGACTCTAAGTATGAGATTATATTTTTGTAAATACCTGCTTTAGAATGTAAAACTTCGTTTAACTCGAACTTATCATAATAACGAAACAAGTCAGGATTACTTAAATCTATTACCCTAAAGCTGTTGGAATCTGTGGTACTATTAAGTGATTTAATATATAAAACACATTCTGAATCATTATTATTTGAAAGGTAATTATTTATACCAAAAAACATCGGGTAGCCAATATTATAAATGGATTTGCTGAAAAATACATACCTGTTCTCTAAATCAGTGTTTAGTTGTTGTTCAAAACTTTCTTTGTTAGAGTAATCTAGTTCATTACAATTGTAAGTATAAAAGTATATTTTTCGATGAAATTCGAAATATCTTAAAGCATATTGAAAAAAATCATGGTTTTGGTCTGATGAATTTGCTTCATTTCTTTTTAAGTTACAAATAGCCAATAATTCAAAAAACCTATTTTCAAACGTTGCCCTATTACCGTCTTTAAATTGTATTTGAAACTGTTCGGCTTGCTGCCTATTTGCTTTCACTTGCTCCATAAAAGCCCAGTATGTTAAAAGTGCAGCTATTATTGCTACAATTGGTCCAAGTGTTCCACCAAGAGTGTCTCCTAACGGGCCAGTAGATTCAACAATTTCTTTTAAGCTACTTGCAAAATCTACATCATTATTAATTGAATGGAAAATTGCTAATACTAATAATAAAAACGGAATAGCTAAATAGATGATAATTATCATAATTATCATGGAAATACCTTTTTTAAAGTACTTATTTTCTGTTGATGATTCTAAATTCATTAGGGTGTATTTTTAGGATTAATATTCCCTAAATTACTTTTAAAATCACAATGATGAAATAGTTACTTCTTTTTTATCAATAAATTCTTTTAGAAAGTTAGAAATGATGATAAGGGAGTATTTTTATAAAATCCATTTAAATTACTCATGGCTAGACTTCAATTCATGCCATCAGTAAAGAGTATTTATATTCCTATCAAGAATTGAATAAAATAAAGCAGCTCAATAACATTTTTCAGAAAGCCTTCAAATTATCAAAAAGACAGGCAAACCTATCTTTGAGATTGGATGACCTATTAAAAAGAGAGGAAAACCTATCTCTGATATAGGACGACCTATCAAAAAGATGGAACAAGCTATCTCCGAGATAGGACAACTTATCAAAAAGATGGTAAATCCTATCTCGGAGATAGGATTCGTTTGGTTTGTTGTTCAAAAATAAGCATAAAACCAAATAATATTCTAAATTAGTATTAACGACTTTTTGAAATTTGTCAAAGCTCTTAGGGATGTATTCCCTTTGGGATTTATTTATATCAAGTGTACAAAAACGACATCAAGAAAACATATTCCTGATGCCATTTTTGATTAATCGTACTAAGTTAATTCAGTTAAAAACCGCAATTTCTTGCTTAAAAGAAGGAGTGTTGGTACTTGAAAATTGGGGTAAAAAGAGGAAATAATTATCCTTTTTATGCTTATGCTTCGTAAATAAGTAGCAAATATTTATGGTCACTTTTCGCCCAAAAACAACTTGTAATCAGTAATAAAAGGTGAAATAGCCTATTTTTCTTAACCACATGATAATGTGCTTCGTTTGCTAAAGACAGCCGATGTGCGTAAATTTGAGGAAAATTGCCGACGATTATTTGTTACATATTGATTTTCAATACTCTTTCTGTTTCTATTTAAGCTATGATAAGCATCATGGCACGATTTTCTTATCAAATACATTGAGGTAATCCTTGCTTTTTATTTTACTATTCAAATATCATGAAAAAACTTTCTATCTTTTTTGTAGCCATTTTAGTGGCTTTGGTTTCTGCTTGCGGTGTTACGCCAGATATTCAACCAACAACTGTTGACAATACTTTGCCTGCTGCAACGGGTGGACTAGATGTTACTTTTACTGACCCAACGATCAATGCTACGTCGTCTGTAGTAGCGGCTAATGGCGATAATGTAAACGTTTCGTTATTAATTAAAAAAACAGCATCGGGTGGTAAGCCACGTATCATGAGAGTATTTGTTGAGACTACTGCAAATTACCGTCCTGCTAATGCAACGCCTTTGTTTGAAATTAAATTGAAAAATAAGGACGAGCAAACACAAACAATTGAATACACTGTTTCGCCAACTTCTGGAAAAGTATATATTCACTTTGATGTGTATGATAATACTTCAACTGATGCCAACAGTACTTCGGCTAACGTAACTCGTAGAACTTTGGTAGTGAATGTTTCTTCACAAGCACAGATTGCTTCTTGGCCTTCAATTACTTTAGGGGCACAGTCGAATGCGGCAGGTTCAAGAGTAACTTCTGCAACGGGAGATATTTATAAAGTATGTGACTTAGATTCGAACATGAAGTATGTAGATATTACGTATGCTTCTGTAGGTTCGCCTGTAAAATCTACCTTGATGTCTAATCCAGCTAGAAGTGCAAACTTTAGTTTAAGCACTGTTGCTACTGCTACAGATTGTTCAGGTTCTTATACAGGTGGAGGTTCTGCTACTTATTTTGCAGTGGCACCAACTGCGGTTGATTTTGCTACGGCTGATGATTTAACATTGGGTGCTTTAAGTATCTCGAATACTGCACCACAATTTATTGCGATTGAAGCAGGGAAAGTTTATGCTTTCTTGAACGGTAGAGGCAAGAAAGGACTTATCAAAGTAAACAGTGTAGTAGCGGGTGTGGCTGGTACTGTTAGCCTTGATATTAAAGTACAGAAATAGAAGGTTATTGATGACCTAATAATTCATACGACTGAATAAAAAAGGAGTCATTTTTCGGCGAAAAATGACTCCTTTTTATTGATATAATGTTTTAATTACTTACTTGCTGGTTTTTTGAAGATTGCCTCATCTACCTTTGGATTCAATTTGATTGATTCTGTTTCAATCGTCATACTTCCACCCATTGGACTAGGCGTTTCCATCGTATGTGCAAAGATTAAACCTTCAATTGGTTTAAAGTTTGAATATGTCACTTCTGCATCTATTTCTTGTCCTTGAACTTTACGTTTTCCACTTGTTTTTAAAGCGTAGTAAGTTGACGTCGATACATAAATGTTTGATACGTCTCCGTTTTTCTCTGTTAATTTTAAATGATAAGCATCAGCACCATCTATTTTTTCTGTACCTACTAATTCTACGGTTGAACCACTGTCTTTATAGCCAATCAATGAACCGCCTAAATTTAATTGTTTACGTGTTTCTCTAACCATTGATAATGGCATATCTTCAGGCGCTCCTGTTCCTTGCATCATTACTGGTCTCACGGTCCAACCTGTTTCTCCATCAACTACCGTAATGATATCTTGACCCATTACAGATACTTCAGTTCTCAACGATTTTCCTGATACAATAACTGTTTTACTTTCAATATCCATTCCTTGCACCGAAAACTTATTCTTCATTTCTAAGCTTTTTAATGCTTTCCATTTTTCTGCACCACCAATTGCCTCAATATGTTTTGTTACAATTTCGTCGGCTGTTTGTGCAAAAGCACTTGCTGTTGTTATCATAACAACCAAAGCAGCACTTATCATTTTTGAAAATTTCATGTTTATGTTTGTGTTAAATATGTTTGGATTGATTTTAATCGTTTTGGTTTTCAGTAAATACTTGTGTATTTAATTATGATTGAAATGTAGCAAGGATTATAATCATCACAAAACACTATCATGATAATCAGTGATTTTGGAGGATGAATGGAGAAGCTTTTTGAGTTGTGAGTGATGAGTTTTGAATTAGTGAATTAAAATGGATTACTTTTTTCTTGTGATTAACTCCATTCAAATTAAAACAATAGTTAACTTCTTACATACCAATCAAAATTCACAACTCACTAATTCACAATTGCCTCCGCTGTCAATTTATTTTTAGGAAACGATTTTAAAGCTATCAACAAAGCAATAATTGTCAAAAAAGCTGCCATCATAAAGGCTGCTCCAGGAAAGAATATTGGCGCATCGTCTGCTGAAAAGTAAGCGAATAAATTAGATGCCAATAATGGACCAAATATCGTAGTAACACTTTGTAAACTTGTTAAACCTCCTTGTAGTTCACCTTGTTCATTGGCTGGTACTTGTTTCGAAATAATACTTTGTAAAGCTGGACCAGCAATACCACCCAAACCAAAAGGAATCATAAAGGCATACATCATCCAACCTTTTGTTGCCAAAGCAAATAAAGCAAAACCTGCGGCATAAAATAGCAATCCTACCAAAACAGAGTTTCTATCTCCTAACTTTGGATTGATAATTCTATTTAAACCACCTTGTACAATGGCAACTATTAAACCCACAAAAGAAAGTGAGTATCCGACTTCTGCCAATGTCCAATTAAATTCTTTCATGGTAAAATACGACCATGTACTCGGATGCGTTTGTCCTGCCAATTGTAAACAGAAAAATGCACCTACTAAACCTAACACAACTGGATAACGACCTAAGTTTTTTAATGAACCAATTGGATTTGCTCTTTTCCAATCAAAATCTCTTCTATGATCTTGTGACAAAGATTCTGGTAATACAAAATAACCATAAAGCCAATTAAGAAGTGTTAGTCCTGCCGCTACAAAAAAAGGTACTCTTGCACCTATATCTCCTAATACTCCACCAATGACTGGTCCAATGATAAACCCAATACCAAAAGCTGCACCAATCATTCCAAAGTTTTTAGAACGGTTTTCATCATTTGAAATATCAGCAATATATGCCGAAGCCGTTGTAAAGCTTGCTCCCGTAATGCCTGCAATAATTCTTCCTGCAAAAAGCCATGCAATAGTTGGAGCAAAACCCAAAAGAATATAATCTAAACCAAAACCAAAAAGCGAACCTAGAATAATAGGACGACGACCATACTTATCACTTAATCCACCTAAAATCGGAGAAAAAATGAATTGCATAACTGCATAAGCCGCCATCATAAAACCAGAATATTGTGAAGCTTCACTAAGTCCTTTACCAGTAAGTTCTTGTAATAATTTAGGTAAAACAGGAATAATAATTCCGATTCCTAACACATCAATAAGGATAGTAATAAAAATAAATAGAATTGCGGGATTGCGTTTTGCCGACATGGGGAGTTTTGAATTCAGGGATAATTGTTTAGCAAGTTAATCATTTTTTTGATTTTGTTGAGTTTGCTATTTTTCGCTTTCGTTGCCATCAATAAATAATATTCTTGATAATTTGAGTATTAGCACTCAAGAATAATGCTTAGGGAAAATCAACGTAAATTCTGTTCCTTTTCCAACCTCACTTTTGAAGCTAATTGTCCCGCCAAGTTTATGCGTAAATTCCTTCGTAATGTTTAATCCTAAGCCTGTGCCGTCGATGTTTAAAACATTATTGGCTCTGAAAAATATCTCAAACAAGTGTTGTTGATCTTCTAAAGGAATACCAATGCCATAATCTTGAATAATGATTTTGAAATTCTTGTCGTTAATTGCTAGTATTAAACTAGGGTTTGGTGCATCTTTGGAATATTTAAAAGCATTATCAATCAAATTATTAATAATGTGTTTTAACAAAGAAGCATCAGAATAAATTTCTTTATTTTCGGTAGGCAAAATCAGTTCTAGTTTTCGATTGTCTTTTCTTTCACTATAATACTGATTATTAAGTTCTTTAATCAAAGAAATAATATCTATATGTTCTAACTGCAAATTAATTTTATCATTGGCAGATTTCTCCAATAACATCACATCCGAAAGCATTTCAGTTAATCTATTTGCTTGTGAAGTAACTCTATTGAGATGATGTTTTAATTTTTCTTTTATTTCAACATCTGATAACATATTGGTATAAATCCCTAAAATATCAATACTTGTAACAATCGTAGCCAGTGGTGTTCTGAACTCATGCGAAGCAAATGAGATGAATCTCGACTTCAACAAATTAATTTCCTTCTCTTTTTCTAAAGAAAGTTCTAGCTGGCGAAGCTGTTTTTTAGATTCTTCGGCATTTTTTCTTTCGGTAATATCTATCAGAATCCCATTGAAAATTACTCTGTCTCCCATAATTGTCGGGCTAGACATCCCTTGGAACCATTTAATTTCACCATTATCAGCTTGGACTCTTCCTTCATAGCTCCAATTATTTTTGCTAATCATAGCAATATAAATAGAGTTTAAAAAAGAAGTTTTATCTTCTGAATAAATATGTTTGGCTAAATCCTTTTCCTTCTTGTCAAAATCAATTCCGAATATTTCTTGCATTTTAGCACTCAAATACGGAAAGTATGTTGTTCCATCTGGTTCAATACATAACTGATATACTACTCCTGGTACACTTTTGGCAAGGTTTTTAAACATTAATTCACTTGCACTGAGTTGCTCTTGCACAAGTTTTTGTTCCGTAATATCAATACTAATTCCTATTAATCCATCAACATCTCCTTGTTCATTAACAAGTGGTATTTTAGATAATAAATACCATACACGTTTTTTGGTAGGGTCTTCAATTAAGGTTTCTTTATTAATAATTGCTTTTCCAGTCTTGAAAACCGTTTGGTCTTCTTCAATAAATATTTTGGCATATTCTGCGGTGAATGTTTCATAATCATTTTTGCCAAGACCCTCTTTTTCATCTTTGAATCCTAAAAATTCAAGTTCAGCTTTGTTAATTAGAGTCTTTCTTGATGCTAAATCTTTTACATAAACATTTAAAGGCAAATTATCGATGATTGTCCTCAATAGATATTGTTCACTTTTAAGCAACTGCTCTGCTTTTTTTGTTTTTGTAATATCCATGAAGTTCATGATAATACCTTGAATTGCTGGTTCTGCCAACTGATTATTAAAATGGGTTTCAATCCATAACATTTCGCCATTAGGTTTTATATACCTAAAACTTGCAGTTGGGGAATAATCAGGTTGTTCATAAACTTGTTGAAAAACTTTACCTAATTCGTTTACATCGTCAGGATGGACTAAGCTTCTGTCGTATTCTTCAACAGTATTTATTCCCAATATCTTTTTCCCAATGGGACTAATATCAATAATTTTTTTATCAGTATTTACAATAGCAATTCCTTCAATACTTTTTTCAAAAAGTGCTTTGAGTCTATTTTCTCGCTGAATAATTTCATTTTCAGCATTTTTCTTTTCTGTAATATCTTGTGAGGTGATTCTTATTTGAATATTTTTCCCGTTTTCGTCTTTATTGAGCTTGGCATTCATGACCAAGTACTTTATTTGTCCATTAGGCATTTTCAAACGGAAATCAAGATTCAAATACTTGTTTTCTGTCATCATTAATTGATGTTCTTCAAGTAATTTTTCTCTATCGTCTTCATGCACATAATCTAAAGCTTCGGTTAGATTGAGTGGTGTTTGTGTAAAATCAATTTCAAAAATATGATACATTTCTTCCGACCAGAAATGATTTTCTCCAACCAAATCAACTTCCCAAAAGCCTAACTTTGCAATATTTTGTGCCGCCAATAATTGTTCATTCGTTTTTTGTAGAGCAAATTCGTACAATTTTCTTTCGGTTATATCTTTGCCATAGCAAGCCGTTCCAATGATTTTACCGTCAAGTTTGATTGGATAAAATGAAACCTCTCTCCATAAATCTTTTATGTAAGCAATATTATATTGCGCCGTAAAGGTTTCTCCTGCTAATGCTCTTTTATAGAATGAAGTAAATAAGGCTAAATGAGTTGGACTAAAAGCAAGTGTTTCAAGAATATTTTTGCCAGGGTAAATACTTTCTTGAATGTAGTCAAGAATTAACTTTTCATAAGCTGCATTAAAAGAGATTAAACGAAATGAAGTATCTATGCTCCAAATAATGTCTGAGGTGTTATCAATTAATGATTTCAAGTTTTTGGCATCAAACTCTTTTTGTTTTCTTGTTAAAACTTGCTCATTAATATCTCTAAAATTCATTAGAACAGTTTTTATAGCTTGGTTTTCAAGTAAGTTATGGATGGTAGTTTCAAGCCATTTTTCGGTGCCGTCGGGCATAATAATCCTAAATTCCATCGTTTCGGTTTGAGTCGGATTAGCGATTACGGCTGAGAAAAGATTAGCTAAAGCTGCTCTATCTTCAGGATGGATATTTAATTTGTCTTTAATCGTACTCGTGTTTTCATCGTTGTAGAAACCTAATATTTTTTTACCAGATGGACTAATCTCTAAAATTGTACCTTCAATATCTACTAATGAAAAGCCTTCTGTAAAGTTTTCAATAATAGAGCTAAAGCGTTTTTCTATCATTTTAGTACTTTCATCTTTAGCTTTACGCACAGAAATATCTTTGAAATAGCCATGCCAAATAATTGAGCCATCAAGATTTACTTCAGGGTTTGCCAATACTTCTATCCAACGAAAATCATGTTCGTTCTGTTTGATTCTGAATTCATAAAACCAATTAGAATGCTCTTTTTGCGAATTTTCAAGAGTGGTGAAAAAGCTTTGATAATCTTCTTCTAATATAGACGCAAAGTAGATAGAAGGGGTGCTTTGAAAAGTAACCTTATCTACTTCGAAAAATATATGTTCAATTTCCCTACTAACATAGGGAAATGATATATCTCCATCGACTGATAATGCTAACTGAAACATTGCCACAGGTGAATTATCAATATTTTTTTCAAACATTTGATTTTTATTTGATGTGTTCTCCAATTTATTCAGGATGTTTTAAATTTTTATTTAATAATAAAGAGTCGTAACTGAAATTATTATGATAGAGGAATAGCCTATTTTAACATCTATTAAATCAATAAAATAAAACTTAAAGATAATAGATTAAAGAAAGTGTGATTGATATTACAACTTACATAAAAGTTTGCTAACAACTAGATTAAAAGTGAAAAATTCGGCAATATTTTACTGTAATTTTGATGGAAGCCTAAAAGTGAATGTAAGAGAGCGTAATATTTTTTTTGAATTAAAGCTTAGGGTTTTTGGGAGATTAAAGGAAGAGTCACACCGAGTGCTTGCAGTTAATTAAATATAAAGTAATGAGAGAAGTTTATTGAGGTATAAATAGAGTGGTGTAGAACTATTTACTCATCTAATTTATTATGTCGAAAGCAAACGACAATTCATTTTTTAGTTTACGGTCATTAATATTGAATAAGTTTTAATTTGGATTGGAATAGTTCAATTTTTTATTTTTGCCAAATAAAAAAACCTCCTTATGATTGTCTGTTGAAAACGTTCATAAGGAGGTTGCTTGATAAGTCCTCAAAAATTAGTCGATAGTTGTATCGTTCTTTCTAATTGTATCGTTCGCCAGCTCAGTGTCTTTTACTGCTTTTTTGGTAAAAGGCATTTTTGGGTTTTGCCAAGTTAAATACTCTTCTTTTGGCTGATTCCTAATAATACTCAAGCCTTTTTCAGTATTTTGCGTACCTACTTGTTTGTAGTTCCTATTAATTGCTACATTCTCGCTGATAGGAAATCCTTTTCTACTATTTTTTTTAGCTGCCGCAGCTGCTTTATTAGGATGTTTGTAATTACTTGTGCTATACCCAGGGTCACCTGATGGAACCTCCTGAGCGAACGAACCATAACTTGCTACCAGTAACAAGCCCGCCCAAAAAACTTTAGATTTCATGACAATGTAATGTTTAAGTTTTGTATGTTTTGTTTCAGAATTTACTTTTTCAGAAAGTCTCAGTATTGAAAATAAATTTAACTGAGCCTTGTAATAAGCGTGAGTAAAAACACTTATTATATTTAGATAACGAAAGTTGCAACCAAAAATTTTGATTGCCAAATGATGGATTTGAAGGATGAAAGCTGAAGTTTTTAACTGATTTTTAGCCATTTACAGTTTTTTCTATAAAATTATGATAGAAAATATAGGCTATTTTGCAGAATTTTCTTTTAGATAGTAAGAAGTGTGGTTAATTACTACTTGAAATAGTAAGATTTGGATAATTGAAAAAACAAAAAATATTTTTGGAAGGTCATGATATGTTTAGCTGTAAAAATGCCCTTGAAAAGACAAAAACAATGTTTTTATACAAAAAAAGCATTTGATTTTTAAGATATAAATAATAAAAAACAGCCTTTTTTAAGCTTATGAATATATTTTTAGTCCTAAAAATTAAAAACAAAATAAGTATAAATACTTAAAATAAATTTCAAAAAAAATGGAATTAACAAAAGATTAAACTTTCATTAATTCCATTTTGTGATTGGAAAGTCTTGTTTTTAATGTTCAAAAAAACGTTTTACTTGTTGTTGGGTTTTTAATCCTTCCAGAATATCTTTCGTTAAAGGTTTTGAAACATAAGAAATTACTTGTTCGTAAGTACTTGCTTTGTCGAGGTCGTGCTGGTCAATTGAAGAACTTACCATTACCACAAAAATTTGATTTTTCAGGGCTTGTTTTTGCAAGGCTTCTAACAATTCCCAACCATTCATTACAGGCATATTGATGTCGAGCAATATCAAATAGGCATCATCTCCATTGTTTTGAATAATAAAGTCAAATGCTTGTTTACCATCGGCAAAATTTATCGGAGAATCTGTAAGCCCACTTTTTTTTGCTATAATTGAGTGCAATGTTTGCACCATTTTGTCGTCATCTACTATTAATAAATTGAGTTTCATATTAAAATATTGTTGTGATCTGTTTTAATTGTGTTGTTGATTTTTCGAATAATTCCATCAAGTTCGTAAGCAGAATCAAGAATATTTTGCAGAAGTTCTTCCTTACTTAGTTCAACACTATCAAAATCGTTTAATAAATTGATAATCCCCATGATACGTGCCACTGGCGCCCTCACAACGTGTGATTGCATCCATGCAATTTCACGGAGTTGTTTGTTTTGTGCTTCTATTTCTCCAAGATGTTTCTTCTGGTCGTTAATATCTTGAATCATTCCATACAATCTTATTGGTTTTCCTTGAGCTAGTTCTACTCTTCCTTTAGCTCTTACCCATCTTTCTTTTCCTTTAGCTGTAACGATTTGTACCTCTAAATCGTATGGCGTTCCTGAATGTATAGCATTGTTCACTGCTTCAATGATTGCATCTCTGCTTTCCCCTTCTTTGTAGGAACTCATGCTAGTTTCAAACGTAGGTTCATAATCGATTGGTACTTCATGAATTTCTTTTGTAATAGAACCCCACGTTACTTTTTGGGTAGGAATATCATATTGCCAACCACCAACACGTCCAATTTCACTGGTTTCTTTTAGAAGTATTTCAAACTTTTTAATATCTTCTAAATCCTGAACCATTCCATGTATTCTAACTGATTTTCCTTCAACTGTAGCTACACCGCCTTTTACTCTAATCCATTTTTCATTACCTTTTGCGGTGAGAATTGGGGTTTCAAAATCAAAATCCTTCGCTTCTGCAACTACTGTATCAATTAATTTTCTAATTCTTTCTCGGTTTTCGCCTTCTCTATAAAAATGAAGTATCTCATCTATTTTTACATCATAATCTAATGGAAGTTCATGGATTTCTTTAGTGATTTTTGACCATGAAACTGTTTGATTAACTAAATCTATTTCCCAACCACCAACTCTTGCAACTTCGCTGGTTTCTAGTAAAATTCTTTGATTGGTTTCAAGGGCAAGTTCTATTTCTTTACGGTTAGAGATATTTCTGGCAAACATTGCTGCACCTCTGATTTTATCGCCATCTTTAATAGGATTAAATCTGATTTCACTCCAATAACCCCAATTAGAATCTATATTTGGCGAGTACAATTCATGGGTAAAGGTTTCTCCAGATAAAACTCTTTCATTAAGTGTTTTCCAGTAAAGATTTACTTCATTATCAAATCCTTTAATATTATTGATACAGTCTCCTTGTTTGATTCTTATGCCTCCAAAATGCTCAATCAAATTCAAATAAGCATCATTGGCTGTAACTAAGCACTGGTTTTCGTCTATACTCCAAACCAAATCATCAGTACTGTTGATAAGTGCTGCAGTGTTGGTTTTTTCTTTTTCAAGAAGTTGAAGATAAAGTTTTTGTTCTGTTATGTCATTAATGAGTACATGGCGAGCTCGTCTTCCATGATATTTTATACCATGTGTGGTTATCAGCACAAAAATTGTTTCTCCATTTTTTTTGATGTGTCGCCATTCGTATTGATTTGCCTCAAGTTCATCTTTTGGGTTCGAATGGTCGAGGTATTTGTAAGCATCTTCTTTGGGTCTAATATCCAAAAGTGTCATTTGTAAAAACTCTTCTCTTGAATAACCATAATGTTGGATGGCTGCATTGTTGATTTCCAAAAAAGCAAGGGTTTCAATATCATAAATCCACATGGGTTGTGGATTAGAAAGGAAAAGTAATTCGTATTGTTCTTTACTTTTGTTTATTTTTTCTTTGTCCTTTTTCCTTTTGGTAATATTTCGGGCATTAATGACTAACTTTTCTACCTCTCCATTCTCATAAATTGGCTGGAATGATATTTCCATCCATTGTTCATTATACCATTTAGTGGCAGGAATGTAAGTATCTACTGAAAAAGCATTTCCTAAAAAGGCCTTCTGGCTTTGTATTTTAAAAAACTCAATTAATTCATCTGTATAATAATCTTTCAATAGAAATGAATTTCCACCTTTTAGTATTTTGCCAGTATGCTTTTTGATGGTATCAATGTAAGTTTTGTTGGCAGAAATAAGGTTAAGATTCTTATCGATGCACCAGATATAATCATTAGTAGTACTTAGTAGTACTTTTAACTGGTTTTTTTCAAAAACGAGTTCTTCTAAATTAAGCTGGTTTTGTTCTATTAATGCAATTGCTTTTTGGGAAAGCGTTCTTAATATTTTTTGTTCTTTGGCTGAAAGCTCAGAAATCGAAGAGTTAAGTAAAGAAATATGACCTAATATTGCGCCATTAGATAAATACAATGTTTTACTAATGATAGAAGTTATTCCGTTTTCTACAAAAAAGGCTTTTTGAGGGTGCTTAATATTGAAAATATCTTCAGAATTACTGAATTGATATTGGACTAAGTAGCTACTTAGATTGAAATCGAAATTGAGAGAATAATCATTATCCGACCTATGCCATTGCTTTTTAACCCCTAAAAAAGAGAGGCAAATGACCGAGGAGTCAAATATGTTTGAAGCGACATCAAGAACGAGATCGAAATCGTTTTCCTGTAGGGCTTCAATTTGAATTGTAATAAATTCATTTGGCGGAGTGAAATTATTCATATCGAATTGAAAGCAGTTTTAATAAGAATTGACTGGCGTGGTGTTCCAAATCAATCTTAATGCAAACTAATGAAAAAAAGTTACATTGTTATACGCATTGTTTTATTTATGTTGGATTTTCGTCACTTAAGTTAGTGAAAATAAGTATTAGATGCTATTTTATTAATTATTAATATTTGTAAATTAATAGATAACCCTTTTTTTTCCAGAGTGTTATGAAAAACATATAAATATCAACCCTGAAATTTTAAAAATATCAGGACAAAGCCTTATTGTTTAGTAAAATTTTATTTATGAGATTTACTTTCAGAACCCTAAAATCTGAATGAATTAATTAACCAATTTCAAGGCGATGGAAAAACTAGCAAGTGCTTTTCAAAAATTTGATGAATATAACAAAACCGATAAACATGTTTTTGAGTGGGAGGGAAAAAACTATCCTCAAGAATATTTTTTGGCAATACAATTATACAATTGGGTGCTAAAATTAGAACCCGAAGCAAGCCAAGCACTATTACTTGCTTCGAGATGCCAGCATATTGGGCGTTGGGAAATAGCCAGAGAAAGTTATCCAGATGGAAGAGTTGGTTATTTAACTTGGCGTAAAGAGTTGGGACTTTTTCATGCCCTGAAGGCGAAAGAAATACTACTTGATGTTGGTTTTGATTTAGAAGAAATTGCTAAAGTTGAGAGAATTGTACTTAAACAAAAAATTAAAACTGACCCAGAAGTACAAACAATGGAAAATGCTTTGTGTCTTGTTTTTTTACAATTTCAGTATGAAGAATTTCATACAAAACATGATGCCGAAAAAGTAATTAATATTCTAAAAAAATCATTGTTGAAAATGGATACACACGGGCATCAGTTTGCATTGTCCTTGCCATATTCTGAAAAAGGATTGTCATATATTCAAGAAGCCTTAAAATTATTAGCTTAAAGATTTTAAAAACATATTTGATTGTTGCCAATTTGATGTTTCCATGTACTTCATAATAGTTTTGTAAATTAATTTTTCAAATAGTTACTCTACTTGTTTTGTAGATTAATTAAACTCTATTAACTTTGTAGGAAACAAAGAATTTTTAATTTTATGGAAATAGAATCACCGGCTCAATTAGAACCAGTTGTTGAGAAAAAAAAGTCTTCTAAAAATCCTTTTGAGGAAGCAATTATTAAAATTTGGAAAAGAGAAAGAACGATTTATGAAGTAGCTATTCATTTTTTCAATGCCTTGGCTTTAATGATAGTTGGGTATTTTGTTTTTACATATCTCACCATTCAAAATATCACTACAGGCTTACAAGAAATCAATTCTGATATTTTATACTATATTTTAGGGGGCTTTATTGCTCAGATGATTGATGGAGCATTGGGAATGGCTTATGGTGTAACGGCTTCTACTTTCCTTGCCAATGTGGGAGTTTCACCAGCGGTTATTTCTATGAGTGTTCACGCTTCGGAGATTTTTACCAGTGGTGTTTCGGGATATATGCACTTGAAATTTGGAAATGTAAACTCTAAATTATTTAAAGCAGTACTTATTCCGGGTGTAATTGGAGCAGTTTTAGGAGCTTATGCTCTTTCTACATTAGCCGAAAGTTATATGCACTATGTAAAACCAGCGGTTTCAGTTTATACTCTAATTCTGGGTGTTGTAATTATTCAGAAAGCCTTAGTAAAACGTCAACAAAAGAAAAATGTAAAAATGATTGGACCATTAGCTTGGTTTGGTGGAATGATGGATTCTATCGGTGGTGGCGGTTGGGGACCAATTGTTTCATCAACTTTGATAGCTTCTGGTCGTCATCCAAAATATACTATTGGTTCAGTAAACTTGGCTGAATTCTTTATTTCACTTTCTTCTTCATTAACTTTTATTTTTGTCATCGGCTTCTCGCAATGGCAAGTAATTTTGGGTTTAATTCTTGGTGGAATCGTAGCTGCACCAATCGCAGCACGTTTATCAAGTAAATTACCAGTAAAAGCTTTGATGATTATGGTTGGTATTGTGGTAATACTAGCAAGTTTAAAGAAGATTTTAGGATAATCCGATTATGGATTTTGGAATATAAATTTCAGATTTTCGTGTAATAAATCTTGCAATATCAATATTAAAATCAATAGGGGTGGACTTAAGTCCACCCCTATTGATTTTTTAATCTACGCCGTTACAAACTGCATTTTATGTAAACTTGCATACCAACCATCTTTTTCTAATAATTCATCGTGTGTACCTTCTTCTTTGATTTCGCCTTTATCTAATACCAAAATTTTGTGTGCATTCTGGATGGTAGAAAGTCGGTGAGCAATTACAATAGCTGTTCTTCCTTTCATCAATTTAGCAATGGCATTCTGAATCATTTCCTCAGTTTCGGTATCGACCGACGAAGTAGCTTCATCCAACACAATTACTTTCGGGTCGTGAACCAAGGCTCTTACAAATGAAATCAATTGCCTTTGTCCAACCGAAAGTGTTGCGCCTCTTTCCATTACATTATAATCGTAACCATCGGGCAAACGTTCTATAAAATCATGCGCACCAACCAATTTTGCGGCTTCAATGATTTTTTCTCTCGTAATACTTTTATCTCCTAAAGTAATATTGTTTTCAATCGTGTCAGAAAACAAAAATACATCTTGCAAAACCACACCAATTTTACTTCTGAGGCTATTCAATTCATAATCTTGTAAATCAACATCATCCACAAAAATTTTACCTTTATTGATTTCGTAAAAACGACTTAGTAAATTAATCGTTGAAGATTTTCCAGCACCAGTTGCTCCGACTAAAGCAATGGTTTCTCCTTGTTTTACTTCAAAGGAAATATCTTTCAACACATATTCTTCGTCGTTATAAGCAAACCAAACGTTTTCGAAACGAACATTTCCTTTTAGTTTATCGGCTTTAAAAGTACCGTTGTTCACCACATATTCGTCCGATTCCAACAATTTGATAATTCTTTCGGTTGAAACAATTCCCATTTGAAGCGTATTGAAACGGTCTGCCAGAAAGCGAATTGGACGGAAAAACAAGTTCATAAACATGATAAAAGCTGTGAGTGTACCCAAAGTCATATCATGTGTAAGAATTTGTTTTGAACCAAACCAAACAATTAAACCTGTTCCAGCGGCTAAAATTACATCGGCAACTGGAAAGTAAACAGAATATGCCCAAATAGAACGAATATGTGCATTACGATGCGCTTCGTTGATTTTTAGGAATTTATCGTACTCTAATTTTTCGGAATTAAAGATTTGCACAATGTTCATTCCTGTAATATGTTCTTGCACGAAGGAATTCAAATTGGCAACTGCCAAACGTACTTCATTAAAGCTTTTCTTGATATATTCTTTGAACAAATAAGTGGAAATTACCATAAACGGAACGGTACAAAGACAAATCAAAGTCAAACGCCAATCTGTCCAAAACATTACGCCTGTAATTAAAACCAATTGCAAAATATCGCCAGCAATTGCCGCCAAGCCTTCTGAAAATACATCATTGAGGGTTTCAATATCCGAAACAGTACGAGTCACCAAACGACCGATGGGCGTATCATCAAAAAACTTTAGTCGAAGCGAAAGAATTTTCTCGTATAGTTGCACACGGATGTCACGAATAACAGTTTGTCCTAACCAGCCAGCCATGTAGGCACTTACAAATTGCAGAAAACCTTGTAAGAGTAAAACCCCAATCATCAACAAAAGCATGTTGGCAAGCATCGGGTAATTGCCAGCGACAATATAATTATCAATGGTATGGCGAATTAGCAATGGATTGAGTGGCACTACACAAGCCGAAACCATGATGATGACAACCAAAGACCAAAATCGTAATCGATAAGGAGTAAGGAAACTATAAATTCTTTGAAGGATTTGTATATCAAATATTTGCCCGCTTTTTTCTTCTTTTCTCATTAATTTGTTTGAAATATTGAGGTGGTTTTCAATAACACTTCAAAATTAACATAAGATTTTGGGGAATGGTTTAGTATGGAGGAAATAAGTAGCTTTCAGCTATCAGTTTTCGGACATCAAAGAGGATATAAAAAGACTAAAAAATGACCCCGTATTTTCCCCGTATTGATAGCGTAGAAATACGGTATTTTAGTATAAAAAGCCTTTAAATTGTTGATTTTGATGGTTTTAGTAAAAATGCCTATTGTGTAAATGATGATTAAATAGTAGTTTCAAATAGTTAAATCGATTCTAAAACTTAAACCACTTAAATTATTATGAAAAATACACTGATTCTATTACTCGGCATTTTTGTTGGTAGCCTCAACCTCATTTTTAACTTCAAACCTGCTTCGTTAGAAGTACAAAAAGAAGAGAAGTTGATAGCCACAGCTAAAGCTCCTTTGGTGATGGATACTTCCCCTAATGATGCCAAAGAAATGATTAGCAATTTGTATGCTTTTATGAAGAAAAATCCAGAAAAGACTCCAGCTCTATTTAATAGAAGTTATGCTTTGGATTTTAGATACTTTAATCAAATTATTGAAAAACATGATTTAGTGAATTTTGCAAACGACCCTGCTAACAAATCTGAAGTACTAAAAATTAGAATTTACCCAGCATTAAGAAAGCAAGGAAATACCGAAGCTTTAACATTTATTATGATGATAGAGAAAGATGGGAAAATGTTGTGGGATAGTAATAATCCAAACTCTCCTCAACTAGAAATACAAGACCAAATGGGACTTTGTCCTCCAGCATGTTTTTTTGAAAATGATTTATTCACCGAATCAGAATGGAGGAAGAAAACCAGCCTTTACAATTAAGAGTATTTAAATTTAACTATAAATATTTAACCGTTTCACAATTTAAACCCCTAATTATTATGGTAAAACTTTTTGTAACCCAAAGTAGAAATTATGATGAGAGAATGGATGACTTATCATTAATCCCTATTGATGAAGATCCTGACCTAGGAGGAAGAACTTTTTCTGGAGAAGAATTAGCAATAATGATAACGGAATTCTCTAATGAAATTATTGCAAATGCCTTTAAATATAAAGCTTATTTATTCGATAAAGATAGTATAAAAAGACTAACAGACCAGCCTGGTTATGAAGGATTATCAATATACTTTGTTAAATATCTTGGGAGAATATCAGTAGCTTTATTTGCAGTTGACATAAAAAATAACCCAATAGTATATAAAAGACAAAGAAAGATTGATGAACAAATAATCATTGAAGAAGGTATCTGGGGAGAGGAAGATGGCACAGGTCATCCACCAAGCAAAATTTATGAGTTGTTAAAAACATTACAACCAGACAAATAGCTATGAATTTAGTTTTAACCTCTACACACAAAAGTGTGTAGAGGTGCTATTTTTGTCTATCAATTTTTCGAGAAATTTTAAAACAAATGATAATATGTATTTACAAATTGTATATATCATTATTGTGATAATTTGCTTTTTTGTTTCATTGAAGAATCAAAAATATCATGAAAATTATTTTAAAGTATTCACTTTTTTATTATTTGTTATCATCATTGTCGAAACAAGTGGATATACAATCAATAGGATATTGAAGATGAATAATCAAATTTTATTCCATATTTATGGACCTATTGAGTACACTTGTATTGCTTTTATTTATTACTCAAGTTTCAAAAGTTTAGTTGTGAAGAAAACGACTTTAATTTCAATCATAATTTTTATTCTATTTTCAATTTTTAGCTCTATTTATCTTCAGAAGTTAACAGACACTCCATATAATTTTCTTTTAAGGTGTTTACTTATTATTGGATTATCGCTGTTTTATTTTTATGAATTATACCAAAAGGATGAGGTCGTAATTTTGACTAGGCTACCTATGTTTTGGATAAGTGTTGGTAATTTTGCTTTTTATGCAGGTAATTTTTTTTTAATGGGTTTAATAGACACTTTAGAAAGGATGCACTCCGATTTGGTAAATCCTTTATTTAATATAAATACTATTCTTAATATATTTTTATACATTATGTTTATTGTAGGATTCTTATGCAAAAGAAGATAGATGACGTAGTATTGGTTTTAGCTTTCGGAACAATTATTTTCTTAGGTCTTACTTCTTTCATTGTAAGCTTTATTTTTCTCTTCCAAAAACGCCAAGCAAAACACCGCCAAGAAAAGCAAGCTCTCAAAATCGCTTACGAACAAGAGATTCTTAAATCTCAATTAGAAATCCAAAACCAGACTTTGCAGGATATTGCTCAAGAATTGCATGATAATATTGGTCAGTTACTTTCTGTGGCTAGGATTAATTTGAATGTGATGGAAGAGGAAGGCGATGATAAAGATGGTTATATCAAACAAACGAACGAAATTATCAATCAGTCAATTAACGATTTGCGTGCTTTAACAAAAAGCTTTGATGGAGATTTTGTACAACAATTTGGTTTAGAAGAAAGTCTCTCGCACGAAATCACTAGAATCCGTAAAACAAAACGCTTTGCTACTGAAATCAATATTGTTGGCGAAAAGTATTCGCTTGGTTATGAACGTGAAATTGTTTTATTTAGAGTAGCTCAAGAGATTCTAAATAATGCACTCAAACACTCTAAAGCCAAAAATTTAACAGTACTTTTAAGTTACACGCCAGAAACTTTTGAGCTAATTATCAAAGATGATGGAAAAGGTTTTGATATCGAAATGATTCAGCAAAATGAAATGAATCAATCGGGTGCGGGACTTAGAAATATTCAAAGAAGAGTAAAATTGATAGGAGGTACTTGCCAGATTAGTTCTGAAATTGGGAAAGAAACAAAGATTACAATTACTTTAAACCACTAAGATTTTAAAGATGAAATACAAAATTGCTATTGTAGATGACCACACTTTATTTGCTAACGCTTTGGCAGGTTTAGTTCAAAAAATGGAAACTTATGAAGTGATGTTTGAGGTTGGTAATGGAAAAGAATTAATACATCACTTTAAATTAAAAATGATTCCTGATGTGGTATTGTTAGATATTAATATGCCTGAAATGGATGGCTACGAAACGGCTTTATGGTTAAAAAATAATCATCCAGAAGTAAAAGTATTAGCACTTTCGATGTTCGACAAAGAGGAGGCGATTGTTGGCATGTTAAGAAATGGTGCTAAAGGTTATTTACTGAAAGGCTGTAAACCCTCTGAACTCAGAACGGCTTTAGATAATATTATCAATAAAGGATTCCACTACACAGAATTCGTGACGGATAAATTATTGAAAAGCTTGAATCCTGAAAAAGTTAAAAATCCCATCAAAGAATTAGGTTTGAACGACCGTGAACTTGAATTTGTTCGTCATGCTTGTACAGAACTTACTTATAATCAAATAGCAGATTTGATGTGTTGTAGTGTCAGAACGGTTGATGGCTATCGTGAACAAGTATTCTACAAAATGAAAGTAAAGACAAGAACAGGAGTTGTTGTAGTTGCAATAAAACTAGGAATTGTTACTTTGTAGCTTTGAGTCATCAGCGTTGGATTGCCATGGCTGATGACTCAAAGCTCATTACTGATAGCTTACAAAGTCCAAACGGTTGCGCCTGTTACCAATTCTAGTCCGTTTTGATTGACCATTTTGTGGATAAATCCATCATTTCCTCTTTGGCTTTGAGTGATGATTTTATCTCCAAAAATACTTTCGTTCTTAAAAATAATTTCAAAAGTTTTCAGTACTCCATCGTTCAACACATTGGTTGGAACGCTTTCCATCAGCCATTCTACATATCGATTATTATTCGCATGTTGGTTTGAATCAATATCATGCCAACGAATATCGAAAGATCTTTGTGTTTCAATAGAGGTCAAGGGTGAAATTTTACCAGCAACCTTTTGCACGGGTTCTTCACTTCCACAAGTTGGAGTAATGGCACGCATCCAATCTGGCACAGAAGTAATTCTACGACGAGCAATATCAATTAAGCCAAATAGAGCATTGGCACGAATTATTTCAACGCCAGCTGCATTGTAGACTTTAAAATCTCGGTAATAAAAATACTTGTCTATTTCTTGAACATAAGTTTTTACAACAACTGTTTCATCATAAGATGGCAATTGTTCAATCCATATTTTCATGCGGGATAACACCCAAGTAATATTATGTTGGGCACTCAAATCTGGGGCAGAAACATTAGCAACAACAGAATGTCGCCAAGCCATTTCTTGAAACAGTCCATTCAAAGCAGGAATTGTTAGATTGCTGTGAGCATCTACTTCGGTAATTCTAATTCGGTATGATTCAGTAATAAACTCCAATACTCAAAGTGGTTAAATATGTTTATAAAAATGAAAAACTTCCAAAAAACAGTTTAAACGAACCGTTTTTCTGGAAGTTTTTATAATTGATAAATGCTGTGAAAATTACTGGAAAATGGTAACTAAGCAAAATAACATTCAATCTAATTTCCAGTTTTTTGTTCTTTCAAGAATTTCTGACGAGAAATTCCCTCTGAAGGAGCATCTTCATAAGCTTTTTTGTACTCAGTCTTTTTTAAATCTCCATTTTTAATTGACTTAATGAAATTTGCCCAAGCAAAAGGATTGGTAAATGCCATTAAAGGACTTTGCACGAAGCTTCTATTAGCAGCTGAGAAAGTCATTTGGTCTGAAAAATTCTTGAAATTTCCTGCACCACTCAATCCAGCTCTTAAAGCCAATACATTTAATTTCGATTGCTCAAGGTTTTTAGCTAAAGCTTTTCTTCCTGCTTCATTATCCAATTTCATGTCCAGAAATGCCTTTTTAAATTCATCTTCTGTTCTGTATGGATAAATTTTTACTTCTGCCAACATCTTAGAATCTTCTGTCATAAAAATGGTAGCTACTTGAGTCTGATCGTTGGTTCTTGGAATGATGTAGTACTTCTTTTTATAGCCAACGTAAGTAAATACCACGCTATCGCCAGGATATACATACAAAGAAAAATTGCCAAAATCGTCTGTCAAAGTACCTCTTCCTGACTGTGGATTGAAAACATAAGCATTCGGTAGAAACTCAGAACTACGGTCGGCAACAACTCTACCCGAAAAAATCACGGATTTGTCTTGTCCTTGTCCAAAGCTTGTATATTGAGATAGACAAATGATAAAAGCAATTGTAAATATGTATTTTAATTTTAATAACATCGTTTCACTTTCAGATGATGAATTTTATGTAAACTTACTCAATTTAACGCTTTCAAATGATAATCTTGTGTTGCTTTAACAGTTTTTAACGTTTCGTAAGTCTAGTAGAATTCAGGCTAAATTTACGGAAACAGCTTTAAAAAAGTAATGATAAATGGAATAGAAAGTAACAAACCATCGAATCTATCTAAGAAACCACCATGTCCAGGAATTGTTGAAGCAGAGTCTTTTATTTTAATACTTCTTTTAAATAATGATTCTACTAAATCTCCATAAGTACCAGCTACTACAATAATTGCTCCACAACCAAACCACTGCCAAGTTAAAAGGTCAGTAAAATATGTTGAAAGAATAAAAGAAACAAGCATTGAAGCCAAAAAACCACCAACACTTCCTTCCCATGATTTTTTTGGGGATACTCTTTCAAATAACTTGGTTTTACCAAACTTTGTTCCGGCAAAATAAGCACCTGTATCGCTTGCCCATAACAAAAATAAGCAACCTAAAGGACGTTGCCAACTAAAATTTGTACTATTTAAAAATGCCAAAATGATAATTAAAGCAAATGGCAATGCTACATAAATAACGCCTAAAAAAGTATAAGCGATATTTTTAAATGGTTTTTCATCTTGAACCTTGTAAAGTTTGATAAAAAATATCAAAGCCATCAAAGGTGAAAGTATGTAATAATTGGCTTCGGGAATAATTCCTTTTTCGATAAGGAAAGTAACTGAAACCAACACAAAGCCACAAAAAGTACCGTAATAAGTTAAAGGTTCGTCACCATCTAGTCCCAATAATTTATAAAATTCAAGCTGTGCTAAGATGGCAATAATAGCAAAAAGCCCAAAGAAAGTCCAATCGCTAAAAACAATGCAAAATATCAAAAAAGGAACAGCCACAACCGCTGCAATTACCCTTTGTTTCAGATTCGACATTCCTTGTAGTTTTTCATTCATATTGATTATTTTTTAATTAGTGATACTTATGCAATTTCTTTACTTTCTTCCAAACCTCCTTCATTATCCAATAAAAACTTGGCTAAAACAGCATCTTTCTGGTGAACATATACTTCACACAGCCCGATAAGATAAGAACTATCTCTTTTACTGACGATAACCGCATTGATTTGATGTTCATCTTCCAAATAAGCTTTGGCTAATTCTGCTTTAAATGGATTTGCAGACTCGTAAATTTTCTTCCAATCATTCATTAAGTAAGCCTTATTTTTAAGATTCAACACAAATATAAATCAATCATCACTTCTATAAATACTATGTTGCCAAAACCAACGAAGTAACAAAACAGTAAATAAACATGATGCTAATGCAAAGCCAACAGGTACAGATTCTGTTTGTTCAATATCAGTTTTAGTTACTTTCATTTGATAAAGGTAAGCCATCAACAAAGTAAAACCATTATTTACAAAATGGGCAAACATTGATAACCACAAATTTTGAGTCCAATAATATAAGTACCCAAACATAGCTCCTAATAGCATTCTTGGAATGAATCCAAAAAATTGAAAGTGAATAAAACTAAACCAAAAAGCAGCAAACCAAATAGCGATATGAGGATTTTTGAAGGTTTTTAAAGCTAAATTTTGTAAAACGCCTCTAAACAATAATTCTTCACTTATACCTGCCAAGACTGCAACAACAAAAATCGCCAAAGCAAATTGTGCTTGATTTTTAAAATTAGTCAAAAATTTGGTGAGTCCGCCCATTGATTTTTCTGATGTTCTCATCCATTCTTCTACGCCTTTCATTGATGCTGGTAATTGCATTTTTTGATTCAATTCAATAAAAACAGCATCGAAAGGCATAAAACCAATCACTAAAATAGCAACAAGTGCCAGTACCTGCAAAGTAGTAGGTTGGAAACTTAAAGCTTGAATGCTTTGTTTTTCGATAACCGACCAATAAAACAGAGATGTTCCAATAAATGCCATCGGAGTTGAAATCATCTGAAGTACCATCACTCCAAGATAAACATTTGGATAATCGTTGAGATGTTGTTGGAAATTTGCAGCCTCCTCAAAAGGCATTCCTGTAATTGCTGAAAGTGCAAAAAGTCCTATTGTAGAACCAACAAACAAGAAAATTAAGGTCAAACCCACTAAAATCATTAGCTTAGCTATAAAGGGGCGTTCAGTTTGTGGACGAAAAGTATCGAATTCTGTCATAATGGTTGTAAATTTACGTAAAAATTAGCAGTGGACAATTATTGAAAACAGTGTAAAGAACTGTTTAAATTAATATTCACACAAAAAAGAACAATGGTCAAGATTAAAAACATAGAATTAGGCGAATTTCCTTTATTACTTGCTCCGATGGAAGATGTTTCCGATCCTCCCTTCCGTGCAGTTTGTAAAGCAAATGGTGCCGATTTAATGTACACTGAATTTATTTCTTCTGAAGGACTCATCCGTGATGCAGCAAAATCCATTCAGAAATTAGATATTTTTGAATACGAACGCCCGATTGGCATTCAGCTTTTTGGTTCGGATATTGAAACCATGAGAAATTGTGGAGAAATTGCTACCAAAGCTGGTCCAGATTTAATTGACATCAATTATGGCTGTCCTGTTAAACAAGTGGCTTGTCGTGGTGCTGGTGCGGCTTTATTGCAAGACATTCCTAAAATGGTATTGATGACCAAAGCCGTTGTAGAATCTACGCATTTACCCGTAACCGTAAAAACTCGTTTAGGTTGGGATGATACGACCAAAAATATTGAAGATGTAGCCGAACGTTTACAAGATATTGGTATTGAGGCTCTTACGATTCATGGAAGAACCAGAGTACAAATGTATAAAGGCGATGCCGATTGGCGATTGATTGCTAAAGTAAGAGAAAACCCAAGAATTAGAATTCCCATTTTTGGCAATGGAGATATTGATTCGCCAGAAAAAGCACTAGAATACAAAAATCGTTATGGCGTAGATGGTATCATGATTGGCAGAGCATCAATCGGTTATCCTTGGATTTTCAATGAAATCAAACATTTTATGGAAACTGGAGAACATCTTGCTCCGCCAACGATTCAAGATAGAATTGATGTTTGTAAAAAACATTTAGATTTTAGTATTCGATGGAAAGGAAACCATGTTGGTATCGTTGAAATGCGAAGACATTATTCTAATTACTTCAAAGGGATATCGCATTTCAAAGAGTTCAGAATGCGATTAGTTACTTCGATGGACTATGAAGAGATTCTAGGAATTCTCAATGAAGTCTCAATATTTTACGGCGAAGAAGAATTGCTCGTAAAAACTAAAAAGGCGAAGTAAACATTGATTTTACTTCGCCTTTTTAGTTTTTAAATAAAATTGAGTTTTAGTAGGATTGACTTTTAGCAATAAAGAAAATAATCTATCAGTTTTCCAAAAATTGTATATTTGTTTAAAATTATAGACAAATGGCAGAGTTTGTAGAGAAATACATTAATCCTTTTACCGATTATGGTTTTAAGAAATTGTTTGGCGAAGAGTTGAACAAGGATTTGTTAATGGATTTTCTGAACGAATTATTAAAAGAAGAACAAGGGCAAATCAAGGAACTGACTTACCTAAAAACAGAACATTTAGGTTTGACGGAGCTAGATAGAAAAGCAATTTTTGATTTGTATTGTGAAAATGAACGTGGCGAGAAATTTATTGTAGAGCTACAAAAATCGAAGCAGAATTTCTTTAAAGATAGAACAGTTTATTATTCAACTTTCCCAATCAGAGAACAAGCTAAAAGAGCAGATTGGAATTACGAATTAAAAGCTGTTTATACCATCGCAATTCTTGACTTTGTATTTGAAGCAGATAAAAATGAACCAGAAAAGTTCAGATACGATGTAAAGTTAAAAGACATAGAAACCAATAAAGTATTCTATGATAAATTGACTTTCATTTATTTAGAAATGCCTAAATTTAAAAAAACGATAGAGCAACTAGAAACGAGATTTGATAAATGGTTGTATGTTATCAGTAACCTTAACAAATTAGATAGAATCCCCGATAGTTTACGAGAACAAATCTTTGAAAAAGTATTTGAAACAGCTGAAATAGCTAAGTTTAGCCAAGAACAAGTATTATCTTATGAAGATAGTTTGAAGTATTACAGAGATTTAAAGAACTCTTTAGATACAGCGAGAGAAGAAGGTGAAATGGAAGGTAAATTGAAAGGGAAGTTAGAAGGTAAGATTGAAGTAGCCATAAATATGTTATCTATGAATGTTTCTACTGATATTATTATGCAAGCGACTGGACTTTCTGAGGAGGAAATTAAAAAATTAAGTGATGGTTAAGTTGAACATTCTCCTTTAAAGGGTTATCTTCAATTCAGAAGAAACTTTCTTGATTTTGCAAGGGTTATCTTTTTATGAAAACAACCCTTACTACTTCAACAACAACCTCCACGAAACTTCAAAATCCTTTACTTGTTTGGGGCTTATTAGCACTTTTAGCTGGCATCTGGGGAAGTTCTTTTATTTTAGTCAAAAAAAGCTTAGTCGTTTTTGACCCTGCCCAAGTCGGTTCATTGCGTATTTTCTCGGCTTTTTGTTTTTTCCTCCCATTCTTTCTTTATAACCTTAAAAAAATACCTTTTGCTAAAGCCAAGTACTTTTTATTAGCAGGTTTACTTGGTAATCTTTTGCCAGCTTTCTTATTTTCGTTAGCAGGTTCAAAACTTGATAGTGGTGTTTCTGGTGCTTTAAATTCAACAACGCCTTTGTTTACATTGATTATTGGGGCAAGTTTCTTTGGAAATAAAATCACCCAACGCCAAAGTTTTGGAATTATACTTGGCTTTATCGGTGCTATTTTATTGATTTTAGCTGGTGCTTCAGGTTTCCATGTAAATGGCTATGCTTTTTTTGTAATTCTTGCTACTTTACTCTATGGCATTAATTTGAATATTACTAAAAAATACTTGACAGGTTTAGGAATGGACTCATTCTTGATTACTTCATGTATTTTCATGACGATTGGACCAATTGCAGCGGGCGTTTTATTTTCAACCGACTTTGTTTCAAAATTACAAGAACCTAATGCAATTCAAGCCTTAGTGTTTGCAGTATTACTTGGCGTATTGGGTTCTGCCATTGCAATGGTACTTTTCAACCGTTTAATTCAGATGACGAGTGCCGTGTTGGCAAGTTCTGTTACTTATCTTATTCCAATCGTAGCGATTCTTTGGGGAGTAATTGATGGTGAAACTATATTATTTCAGCATTATTTAGGAATGAGTATTATTCTTATTGGTGTATATTTGGTGAACAAATCTTAATTAATTTTCTCATGTTGAAAGCCATCGTAAACCAGCAAACATTTAATATTCATGCTGATGATTCAGCCACTATCATTGATGGTCAAACATTGGACTGGGACATTGTTGAAATCCGCAAAAATCATTTTCATATTCTGTATAAAAATCGTTCTTACAATGCCGAAGTATTAGAAGCAGATTTTCAAACAAAGTCTTTTTTACTAAGTTTGAACAAAAAACAATTTGTGGTAAACGTTAAAGACCGTTTTGATATATTGTTAGAACAATTAGGAATGACTGACGCTGCCAATGCCAAAGTAAATGATTTGAAAGCACCCATGCCAGGGCTTATCGTATCAATACAAGTACAAGTGGGTGATAATATCAAAAAAGGAGATTCTTTATTGATATTAGAGGCGATGAAAATGGAAAATGTTTTGAAAGCTATTGGCGACGGTAAAGTAAAAAGCATTAAAGTAAATAATAAACAGAATGTGGAAAAGAATCAAGTTTTAATAGAATTTGAGTAAGTCTTTATCCTGATAAGCGACAATTTTCCCCTCCAAATAAAAAAAAAGTATATCTTTGCCTCCGAAAAAAACCTTAAATCATGGACAAACCGAAGTATAAACGAATTCTTCTCAAACTATCAGGCGAAGCCCTCAGTTCAGATGGTGAAGTTATTGACCCATCAATTTTAGAGCAATACGCTCTTGAAATTAAGAAAGTAAAGGAATTAGGCGTTGAAATTGCCATTGTGATTGGCGGAGGAAATATCTTCCGTGGGGCAGCAGCAGCTAAAGCAGGTATTGACCGTGTTCAAGGCGATTATATGGGAATGCTCGCTACCGTTATTAATGGCATGGCTATTCAAGGTTCTTTAGAAAAACACGGAATGTTTACTCGTTTACAAACTGCTATCAAAATGGATGCTGTTTGTGAACCATTTATTCGTCGCAGAGCGATGCGTCATTTAGAGAAAGGACGTATTGTTATTTTCGGAGCAGGAACTGGAAACCCATATTTTACAACAGATTCTACTGCGGCTTTGCGTGCGATTGAAATCGAAGCAGATGTGGTATTGAAAGGAACTAGAGTTGATGGCGTTTACACTGCCGACCCAGAAAAAGACCCAACTGCTACTCGTTATACAAATCTTTCATTTGCAGAAGCAATTAGCAAAGGTTTAAAAATTATGGATACTACGGCATTTACTTTATGCCAAGAAAACAAAGTTCCAATCATTGTATTTGATATGAACAAAAGTAACAACTTAGTAGATTTAGCAAGAGGAGAAGAAGTAGGAACTTTAATTAGTTAATGGTTTAGGTAAACCGATGAAGATTTTCTAATTCAATCGAAAACCTTGTAATCAATATAGAAAATCCCAAATTAAACAATGGAAGAAATAGAATTTTACATTGATGCAGCCAAAGAAACGATGGATGGAGCACTCAAGCACTTAGCAATTGAGCTTTCTAAAATTCGTGCAGGAAAAGCAACGCCTTCAATGTTAGATGGTATTCAAGTAGATTATTATGGAATGATGACTCCACTTACTGGAGCAGCATCAATCAATACGCCTGATGCTCGTACAATTGTTGTTAAACCTTTCGAGAAAAAAATGATTGCTGAATGTGAAAAAGCAATTCGTAACTCAAACATTGGTTTAACACCGATGAACGATGGTGAAATTATCCGTTTAAACATTCCTCCACTTACTGAAGAACGTCGTCGTGATTTAGTAAAGAGAGTAAAAGCGGAAATTGAAACGGCGAAAATTAATGTAAGAAACGTTCGTCAAGATGCGAACAGTTCTATTAAAAAATTGAAAAATGAAGGCGTTTCTGAAGATGCTGTAAAAGCAGGAGAGGAGCGTATTCAAAAAATGACTGATAGCTATATTCTTAAAGTAGATGCAGTATTTGCTGATAAAGAAAAAGATATTATGTCGGTGTAAGTAAAGATTTTTTAGGGAAGAGTTTTGAATGCTGAATGACAATTTTAGTATTCAAAACTTTTTTTTGTGGGTGTTTTTACAAGATACTAAATTGTTATCACCAATCTTCTTCTCCTTCAATCCAAAATTCTAATAGACTTTCCTTGTCAATGTGAAAACAATATTTGTCTGCTAAGTAATCTAGACTTTCACTTGTTTCCATTGTTATCCAACCGTAGTAGCGACTCAAACTACAAAAGCGTTGTGCTTTATATGTTGTATTGTTCACTTTTTCAAATCTCAGTATGTGTCTGTATGATTGAATTTTGTAATAATGTTTTTGTAATTCTATATAGTCGTCTTTGTCAAGATGTCCCAAATAAACATCAATTGAATTTTCAGTCTTATCAATAATATAGTCTTTGGCTGTTATATGGTTTTCCATTATTTCCGTAACAATTTCAACTTCGTCCTGCAAGACTACAGATTTCAATACTTTTCTGAGGACGACCTTTGCATCTTCTGGATGTTCATAAAACTCAAAGCCTTTTGGAAGCTCTATTAATAGCTCCGATTTTGGGTATTTGCTTTTATCTTTCACAACATAGAAGCGTTCCTTTCCATTTTTTGTCATTTTAGAGATAAAAAAATGGGATTCTTTTTTTCTGTTGATATATTCTAAAAGCATTTTGGTATATCAAAATAATGTTTATTTGTTACGAAAAAATATTTGTAAAGAAGTGTATGGAACTACAAAAGCTACCGAGCTTTTTGTGATTAAAAAGGCTCTATAATCTTTTCCAATTTCAAATGCTTTCCAATTCACTTTTTCAGTAAAACAGGTTTTAATAAAAAAAATTAAATTTTTCTGATTTCATATTTTTAAAATTACCCATTACGATAACTTTTTTCTTTGTTGTGTTACTCATTAAATCCATTTTGTAATCGCCTGTAAATTTTTTCGAAGAATTGTCAAAAAACAAATTGCAATACCCTTGTCCATTACCAAACTTATTTATCTCTGAAAGATAATAACCTTCAACTTTTTTTCTTTTGTCGATAAGATATGAACCATTTGAAGTAAATGATTTTATCTCAAAAACGATATTTACGTAAGGGTTTTGTTTAACATAGTAGATTAGAATTGAGTTTTCTTTTGTGTACCTAAAACTTTGTTCTCCTTGAGGTAAGCATCCAATGTTATTTAAGTTATCTTCGAAGCTCAAAATATTTTCCCCACAATTAAACTTTGTTTGGCTAAAGTTGTATGGTTTCGAGATAAATGGAATTATTAATGTGTCTAAAGCGATTATTTTATTGGTTGTATTTTTAATAATAATTGGATAAATACCTGCATTTTCATACTTATGTGAAAAAGTAGATTCAATTAAAGTAGTTTTTGTTGAGTCTCCAAAATCTACTTTAAAAGTATTCGTACTTGTCGGTTTAAAATAAAATTGTACTTTTCCAAGTGTGTCCAGTGTGAAGGAAATTTTTGCAGTTTCAATTATTTCGACAGGTTCTGGTTCTAGATTACTTTTTGGTGAGCAAGAAAAGATAAAAAAGCTAACAAGAAAGTAAAATATTGGTGTTTTTGATGTCTTCATTGTTTTTTTTAATGTTCAGTTTAAATTAGTGCTAATGGTGGTATTGAAGTAGTGCATTTACGAAAATTTTTAACAATTGTTCTACGAATGGCGTACAACTCTTAACAAAAAACATATTCTAATCAGTCTAATTGAAAAAACACTTAGACTAGCGAGGGCTTAATCCTCGAGGTCAAAACTATCAAGTGTCTTGATTTCAATTTCGTACCAACTAGGTTCATATTCTTTTTCTTGTTTCTCCATTTCGATAACATACTCTTTAGCATCTGATTCGTCAAAAAAAACCTTGATAATTCTACTACCAATTTGTCCAAAACCTTCTTCTACTGAATTAATTAAATATATAATTCCATTCGATAACCCCTCGTGAAAAACTAAAATATCAGAAATGTCTTCAATGCTTACGTCTATATCAAGATTTACTTTTCTGTACGGTTGTTCTGACCATTTATCTACGGTTTTACATTTTTCTAAATACAATTGTTTTGCATCATTTGCAATTTTAGTTGTGCTGTAAACACCAAGCACAATGTTTTTTCCTGAGTATGGAGAAATATATCGTTTAAGTACTACCATAATTATATTTGTTGTCAATATAATTCTTGTTTTTCAATCAAAATTGAAGGAAAACATATTAGTTCTGTTGTATACACACTGCGAGCGAGACGCTCTTTGATGTTTGGGGTCGTAGGAACGCTACGCTTAACCTACGACCAGTTTGAGTTAAATTTATAAATAAAAGTTGAAGTTTAGAACTACTGCCCAACAGAATTCCGTCCGCCGAAACCAAAGCTTGGATATGCACTGCTGATGATTGTACTTCCGTCAAGCCCCAATTGCACAAAACCTTTTGTTAGCGGTTCGTGCTTTTCGTCAAACTATATGCCACCAATAGGTAAATATTTTCCACTTGTCTTTATTTTCAAGTTTTTTTCATTTTCAAAGCCAAGTCCTTTAGTTTGATATGTCTGGTCGAAAATATCTGTCAAGTCAGGAGTTAAGGCAAAAACTGTTGCATCGGAATTGAGTTCTTTGGTAGTTATTTTTTCATTTATGAACGCACCGCAAACTTCTAATTCATCAGCAGTAATCAATTTGCCATGTAGTTTTTCTCTTAGATTTAGAAATGCCATTAATTGAGATTTATTTTTTCCAAGTTTTTCTAACTGTAAAAGAAATATTTCTAAATCGTCAATACAAACACTCCAAGGAAATTCATCATCATCGTAAATTTCAAGTAGACTACTTAAATCCGTTTGAATTTGTCCAAACCTTTCAAGTGTTACTATAATTGAGAAGGCGGAATGATAATTTTTAGTCCTAATATCAATCACATGTTTTTTTAGTTTCTCATCGCTGTAAATATTCAAAGCTTCTTTGCTTATAAATTTTGATTTTACACGATATGCTTGGTCGTAGCCTTTTTGAATTGTTTCTTCAAAATTTGATTGAATAAGGGGATATGCTTTGTCTGGTTCTCGTCTTGGTTCGTCTCTTTTCGAAGCTTTAGCCTCAACAATTAAAGCCATGCCATCAATAAGAAAAAGTAAATCTTGTTCATGCCCATCCTGGGTAAAAAAACTTTTGTAAATAAAAGCCTTCCCTTTAAAAAACCGTTGAAAAACATTTTCGATTTTTATTTCAAGTTTCTTGCCACGTACTGCATAAAATTTTTCTCTAAATGTTGCTTGGGTGCAAAATTCGAACAAGGCATTGTAAACTGCCTGAATTAATTGATGTGCCTCAACAAGTTGAAATTCATCATCGGACACTTTAAAAATTGGTCTTGAATGTATGATGTTGCTTTCTGTATAATATAGAAAGCCTGTCTTTTCTCTTTTACTTGTGAAAGTGTTTAGGAAAGCTTCAGCTTTATCAATTCCGAAATTGTCAACCAATTGCTGTTTAGAATAGCGATACATTTTACCCTTATCATACATCCAATCGAATAAATCTTGTAAATGTTGTGGAAGATGCTCCTGCCATTCCATCGGCATGAGGTCTTTTTCTTTCATTTCATCACAAAACTCTTCCCAAGTTTGTTGCCCTTCTTTTTTATTAATCTTTTGATTTAGAAATTCATTGGGTAGTTTATCGATGTAGTTGTAAATATTTATAAAATCTTGAACTTCTAATTTGAAATGATTTTTTATTTCCTCGTTAAATGGAGTGAAATACTCCTGTACTCTTTCAATGATTTGTTCTTCATAGTTTAGCAGTCCGTGATTGAAATACCCCAAGAATGTTGGCATTGCTATCATTCTTCTCATTTTCCAGTCTTCATCAACTACATCGGCGGGCCTAGGGTAAAAAAACTCTGTATATCCATTTTCTATTCCATTCAATAGCACTTTCATGTGATCTAAGTCTTCATCGCTGTATTTAGCTTTAAGTCCTGCAGCTGGAATTTCGGATGTAACATTTAAACCCGCTAAATATAGAAGTTGTCGCTGTGGCGAGGAAAGTCCTTTTAATGAATTTGTCGGACTGTCAAAACGGATGAACTGCATTAATGAACTAATGTCACCAAGAAACATCGTTGTTTCAAATTGGCTTACAAAGTCTTTAAGTTCTTGAGATTTTTGAGTTAAATCTATACTCATTTTATATGTGTCAAATTGTAAAAGGGTGTCGCTTTAGCATGACCGCTAACTCGTAAATATACGCATGTTAGCATTTTTTCTAAAAATAATTAATTGTTACAAACAAAGCTATTATTAGCTTTTTATAATTTATAAGTTATTTGTTTTCAAGTATTTATATTTGCCATTTTCAAGAATTGAGTTTTAATAATACAAAATGAGAAGTGCAAAAACCATATTCAAACCATCTCGAAGTACTCCTAAAAAGCATCTCTTCTAAAAAGAATATGAATACTCCATTTAGTGAAATGCCACTTTAATCTTTATACACGCCACTTACATTTAGTGAAATGCCATTTCAATCTTTATACACGCCACTTGCATTTAGTGAAATGCCATTTTAATCTTTATACACGCCACTTGCATTTAGTGAAATGCCATGTCAATCTTTATACACGCCGCTTACATTTAGTGAAATGCCACTTCAATCTTTATATATGCCAAGAATTTTTAAATAATTCATCATTCAAAACTCATATCTAGTCATCCCTTCTTATACTCTCTCATTTCCTCCATTCCTTGTTCGTAGCCTAATAGTAGCATTCTTTTAATGTCATCTTTATTGAATGCCTGAATATCAATATTCAAATGGTGCTGTGGACGAATGATTTTTAGCTTTATTCTGGATTGTCCTTTTAAAATGCCAAATTCACTTGGCGAACCATCTGCTGGTAAACATTCATTTCTGAATTCTGCCCAATCTAAATCGGCATTCAAACATTCGTTTACGGCAATGTCCATTACTCTATCTACCAAAGCTAAAAGGTTCCCATAAGGGAAGTATCCGCCATCAATGTTGCGAGTATGACAAGCTACACAAATGATTTCTGTACCACCATCTTGAATCGCTTTTTTTACAGGAGCAACATCACGCATTCCGCCATCTAAAAAAGCCATGTTATTTTGTCCGCCGATGTTAACAACGGGCATTAAGATGGGAATGGCAGACGATGCCATGATATAGTCTAAGAAATGATCATAAGAAGGATTGGCATAGACGATATTTCCATTGATAATATCGACAGCACCCACTTTTAATTGAACAGGACTGGCATTCAGATTCCTCATCGAAATGTTATTGTCCAGAATTTCTCTTAATGGCGTAGTATCTAACAAACCTTCAAAGTTTCTGCGGATAGCACTAAGCCCTAGTTCGTAAGTGCCACGTCTCAACGACAAACATTCTGGTGAGTAAATATTATTAACCCAAAAATCATTCAAATCTTTCGTTGCTTGATTAAAGTCGATATAACCATCGTTTTCAATACTTTGTCTGCCAAAACTATTGATTAAATAAGAGGCATTCATACTGCCTGCCGAGATACCATAGATAGCGTCTGGATAAAACCCTGTTTCAAAAACTGCTTTTACAACCCCTGCCTGATACGCACCTTTTACTGACCCACCCGCCAAAACTAAAATCTTACTCATGGTTAAATATTGTTTTATAGATACTCGTCAACGTTTAGAATGAACAATTTTGTAAAACGAACGATTCATCAATTAACGAACTAAAAAAATAATTTCAGGTTATTAATTCAAGCAATATACATTTTTTTAGAGAAAAGCGTAATTTGCAAGCCATTTAAAAATATTATGAATTTATCTATCAAAGAAATACAAGCTCCGATCCTTACTGAAATGAATGCCTTCGAAGGAAAGTTTAAGGAGTTTATGAAAACAAAGGTGATGCTCTTGGATACGATTATGAATTATATCGTACAAAGAAAAGGGAAACAGTTACGTCCGATGTTTGTATTTTTATCGGCTGGTATTTGTGGTACAATCACTGAAAAAACGTATCGTGGAGCCGCTTTAATTGAGTTATTGCACACTGCTTCTTTAGTGCATGACGACGTGGTGGACGATTCTAATTACCGTCGTGGGTTCTTCTCGGTAAATGCCCTTTGGAAAAACAAAATAGCAGTTTTAGTGGGAGATTATTTATTGACAAGAGGACTTTTACTCTCTGTTCAACATAATGATTTCGAAAATCTGAAAATCATTTCTACCGCTTTTCAAGAGATTACCGAAGGAGAATTATTACAGATAGAAAAGGCTCGTCGCTTAGATATTACCGAAGATGTTTACTTTGAAATTATCCGACAAAAAACCGCTACGCTAATTGCTGCTTGTTGTGCTGCTGGTGCGAGTTCTGTGGGTGCAGATGAAGAAACTGTTGCTAAAGCACATTCTTTCGGTGAAAAAGTAGGCATTGCTTTCCAAATTAAAGACGACCTTTTTGATTATGGAGATGCCGAAATCGGAAAGCCATTAGGCATTGATATTAAAGAAAAGAAAATGACACTTCCATTGATTTACGCATTGAACCAAGCTAATTGGAGTACCAAGCGTAACATCATCAATATCATCAAAAACGAATCAGATAATCCTAAGAAAGTAGCAGAAGTAATTTCTTTTGTTAAGCAATCTGGCGGATTGGAATATGCTACCAAAGTAATGAAAAACATCGTTGAGGAAGCACAAAATATCCTTTTAACTTTTCCAGATTCTATCTATAGGAAATCATTGGCAGGACTTGTTCAATTTACAATTGAACGAGCGAAGTAATTAGCTTTGACAACTTTTAAAAGTTGTCAAAGCTACTCAAAGCTAATCTAGTTTGTAAAATATTATTTGGTTTTTGATTCATTTTTGAATGATAAACCAAACGAATCCTATCTCTGAGATAGGATTTTCCCTCTTTTTGATAAGTTGTCCTATCTCTGAGATAGCTTGTTCCATCCTTTTGATAGGTTGTCTTATCTCTGAGATGGTATTTTCCATCTTTTTGATAGATTGTTCAGTCTTCGAGATGGGTTTTTCCCTCTTTTTGATAGGTTGTCCTATCTCTGAGATAGCTTCTTCCATCAATTTAATAGGTCATCCTATTTCAGAGATAGATTTTATTAGGACAAATACATCTGTCCTAATAAAATCAAATAAGGAAAATATTGCAACTTAAACCTCAAAAATGAAAGGAGCTTTTCGAATAAAAGTAATGTCTGATAATTGCTTGATGAGGAAATCTGCTAAATCTGTAGCACTGATTTTATCGCCAATGCAATCTTCTAAACTGGTATTTACTTGCCTTCTTTCCGTCGTTTGTTCAATTAAAGGAAGCCTGACCAAAGTCCAATCTATCTTACTTTTCACCAACATTTCATATTCTAGTTGTTTATCCAAAGTAATTTTAGGATAATTTTCTTTCATCCAATCCGTCCCAAATTTTGTCTTAGGACTTTTCTGGTCGAATGGCGTATCAACATGCAAACCTGTTAAAAGGATATACCTGTTAATACCTAATTGTTCCATAGCCAATAAAACATTTCTACTGGCATCTCCAAAGATAGAACTTTCACCTATTGGTTGTCCGATTGTACTGATAACCGCTTGGCAATCTTTTAAAAGATTGAAGACAGCTTGCGGGTCTCTAGCATCTCCCTGAACGATTTCAATTTGCGGACTTGTAATGTGAAAATTATCAGGATTCCGAAGAAGCATTTTGAATTGAAAACCTTGATTAAGTAATTGTTGAACAAGGTATTTACCTGATTTGCCTGTGCCACCAATAATGGCAAGCTTTATGATTTGATTCATGATATTCTTTAAAAAATATGAAAATACAAAAACAGCTCAGTTTCAGAAGAAACCAAGCAATTGACCTTTTTTGATAAAGCCAAAATTGAAAATCAATATTTTATAAAGAGAGTCTAATGGGTCAAAAGTAAGGAAAAGAATCAAATTTTAAAAGAAAAAAAATCCTAGTATTCACCCCATTTTCTGCTGTATTCATCCCATTTGTTAATTCGCTACCAGTTGCTAACTTAATATTGAACATGATTTCAACAAACCTCAATCATGTCATGAAACAGAAACTAATCCTTACTTTCATCCTCTATTTTTTTATTTTCTATCCATCTTTTTCACAGTTTCCTGCAAATCCTTGTATCAAAAAAGGATTTTTGATGGATTCGATTGCTGGTAAAACTTTGGCTTTTGTAAGATTTAGCCTCAGCAACATACCACATAGTACGCTTGGTTTGCAAGTGATAAATGCTGACGAAAGTTTTTCTATGAATAATCTGTACGAAGGTAATGATTCTCTCAGTTTGGTTTGTGGAGCTTATGTTGCTAAAAGTATCAATATTATTCCTAAAAATAAGAACGAAGCTGATTTAGATATTTTACTACTCATCCCCAATGCTCGTGAATTAAGGGAAGTTATTATTAAGACTAGCAAAACAAATAATAAGGAAGAAGTAAGAAGTATTGCAAAGCAAGTACTAAAGAAAAGATTTGTTTCTAACGCTCAAAAAACAGCAGTAAGTCTCAATCCTTCAATGAAGTATATCGGCGATAATGTTGAGCGTACAATTAGTATTATTTACAAAAGAGCGAATTATACTTGGTGTTTTTACTTGGAATGGAGATAATAATTAAGCTAAGGTGTTCTAAAAATCATTGACTTTAAACCTAGATTACTTTCAAATTTTACTCAGACTGTCTTGGTTAATATGAGTGATTCGGCTTTATGCTTAATCACTCATGATTAGCCTACTAAATCTATGATTTCGTAGCTTTTTTGTTCTATCTTTGCGATTCTTATCAAAAACTATTCATTTAGAGCTTGATATTTTATCTTTTTGAAATTCTTTTTACTGCGGAATACGATGAAAAAACAAACTAAAGCCATCAGAATACAAGCAGAACGTTCTCAAAATCGTGAGCATTCTGTTCCATTATATCTTACTTCAAGTTTTACTTTTGAAGATGCTGAACAAGGACGTGCCATTTTTGCCGATGAAATGGAAGGGAATATTTATTCTCGCTACATGAATCCAAACGTGGATGAATTTGTAGATAAAATGTGTATGCTTGAAAACACAGAAGATGGTATCGCTTTTGCCACAGGTATGGCAGCCAACTTTGCGGCGATGGCAGCATTATTAAAATCTGGGGATCATGTTGTTGCATCCAAAGCACTTTTTGGTTCTTGCATCCAGATTTTAAGTAAAATTCTTCCTAAATGGGGCATTACAACTACTTTCGTTGATGGTCATAATCTTTCTGCTTGGGAAGCTGCTATTCAAGAAAATACTAAATTTTTATTCTGCGAAAGTCCTTCTAATCCGGGTTTAGATTTAATTGACCTTGAGGCGATTTGTCAGTTAAAAGCAAAACATAATTTGATTTTAGCGGTTGATAACTGTTTTGCAACACCAATTATCCAAACTCCAGCCGATTGGGGTGCAGACTTAGTCATTCACTCAGCAACAAAATATATCGACGGACAAGGAAGAGTACTAGGTGGAGTAGTTTGTGGTAGAGAAGAATTAGTGAAAGAAATTCGCTTTTTTGCTCGTCATACAGGTCCATCAATGTCTCCATTTAATGCTTGGGTTTTATCAAAAAGCTTAGAGACAATCCATTTACGTATGGAAAAGCACTCTGAAAATGCCTTGAAATTAGCACATGCTTTAGAGAATAATTCAGCATTAAATTTTGTAAAATATCCTTTCTTAGCTTCGCATCCACAATTCGAATTGGCGAAAAAGCAAATGAAAATGGGTGGTGCGATTCTAACTTTTGATGTGAAAGGTGGTTTTGAAATGGTAAACGAGATGTCTAAACACATTACAATTGCTTCGATTTCTCCAAATTTAGGTGATACCAGAACGATTATTACGCATCCAGCTTCAACAACACATTCTAAACTTACAGCTGAACAAAGAGCTGAAGTTGGTATTACAGATGGTTTAGTAAGAGTAGCAGTAGGTTTAGAAGCTGTAGAAGACTTAATTGAAGACTTTGAGCAAGCTTTAGAAAAAGCTACGCTTGCTACTTTGGTAGGATAAATTTTACATGATTTGAAGATTTGAAAATGTGTTAATTTGAAAATGTTCTTAATACTGACATTTTCAAATTTCCAAATCTTCAAATTTTCAAATTCAATAAGTATATTCAAAAATGTATATAGCCTTACTGATTTGTCTGGGTTTAGTATTGACCAATGTTGTAGTTGGTGTATATGCAGAACGGAAAGTATCAGCTTTCATGCAAGACCGTTTGGGTCCGATGGAAGTTGGGAAATATGGTTTGCTACAAGTTCTTGCCGATTTAATAAAATTACTTCAAAAGGAAGATATTGTGCCAGCTTTGGCGAACAAACGCCTTTTCTTGATTGCTCCTTGTATTATTTTCGTAGCCATTTTTGCTGGATTCGCCGTATTGCCTTTGGGTCCAAGCGAGTACCTTCAAGGTTCACAAGCAGAAGTTGGTTTGTTTTACTTATTGGCTGTGATTTCAATTGATATTATTGGTATTTTAATGGCTGGTTGGGCTTCAAATAATAAGTATTCATTATTTGGTGCGATGCGTTCTGTGGCACAAATTGTTTCTTATGAAGTACCTTTAGGTTTAACTGTTATCTGTGTGGCGATGATTTCGCAAAGCCTAAATTTGCAAGAAATTAGTTTACAACAAGGAATTTATACCGAAGAAACCAATTACTTATTTGGTCTGAAATTTTTAGACATTGATGTTTCAAAAGTAGGAGGGTTCTTGACTTGGAATATCGTTCGAGTTCCCTTTTTCTTTCCCATTTATATTATCTTCTTTATTGCTACTTTGGCGGAATGTAATCGAGCTCCTTTCGATTTACCCGAAGCAGAATCTGAATTAGTCGGCGGTTTTCACACAGAATATTCTGGGATGCGTTGGGCTTTGGTATTTCTGTCGGAATACGGCATGATGCTTTTAGTGAGTATTCTAGGAGCGATTCTTTTCTTAGGAAGTTGGAATACGCCTTTCCCCAATATTGGTTTTCTGAAATTAGCCGATTGGACTTCTGGCGAACCTAATACTTGGTCGGGTGCTATTTGGGGCTTTTTCTGGTTGATTGCAAAATCTTATGTAGGAGTATTTGTACAAATGTGGATTCGTTGGACTTTCCCACGTTTACGTGTTGACCAACTGATGTATCTCACTTGGAAAGTACTTACACCATTTGCCATTCTGGGAATTTTTCTTTCTGCCATTTGGCGATTGTTGATGTAGCCAATTGGTTTCGGCTATCGGTCATCAGCTTTCATTCTTATGATAATTGAAGAGGGAATCAAGATTAGATAAACTAAAGCTGAAAGTTAAAATAACATCTGAAAGCCGACAACAGAAAAACAAAAGCTAAAACAAATTCGAAATCCGACGACCGAAATCCAAAAGCTAAAAAAATGTCTTTAATCGTTATTCTTGGTCCAACTGCGAGTGGCAAAACACATTTAGCAGTACAATTGGCTCATCAGATTGATGGAGAAATCATCAGTGCTGATTCCAGACAAGTATATCGTGGAATGGATATTGGCACAGGTAAAGATTTGGATGAATACACTATTGATGGCAAGAAAATTCCTTACCATTTAATCGACATCATAGACGCTGGCGAAAGCTATCACATTTATCAATTTCAACAAGATTTTCAGAAAGCTTATACTGATATTATTCAAAGAGGGAAAAGAGCAATACTCTGCGGAGGTTCAGGCATGTACTTAGATGCCGTTTTGAAAGGTTATGAATTTACCGCAATTCCGATAGATTTGAATTTGAGAGAACAATTACTTGAAAAATCTACCGAGGAATTGTTAGAGATTTTTGAAGAAAACCAAAGTATTTATTCTGAAAAATCTGATACTTCAACCAAGAAAAGATTAATCAGAGCCATAGAAATTAATCTTTTTTTGAAAAACAATCCCACCTTTAAAATTACTCCACAAATTATTCCGAAAGCTACAATTTTTGGTTTGAACCCAGCTACAGAACTGCGTAGAGAAAGAATTACAAAACGATTAACCTATCGTTTAGAAAATGGAATGATAGAAGAAGTACAAACACTTTTATCGAAGGGTATTTCTGCCGAAAAACTTATTTTTTATGGACTAGAGTATAAGTTTATAACGCAATATTTAAAGGAAGAAATTTCTTATGAAATAATGGTTGAAAAACTTAATATAGCCATTCGTCAATTCGCCAAAAGACAGATGACTTACTTCAGGAAAATGGAAAATGATGGGCTGAAAATCAATTGGTTAGATAATAATTTACCGTTTAATAAATTAATGGATACAATTTCTAAGGAATTTGATGAAAATCAATAGCTTTCAATTATTTTCGGGTATTAATCTAAATCTAATGAGTACGTTTTTACGTATTTATTTTCAGAAATAAACCTTTTTTAACCTTAAAAATCTACAATTATGGCACTAGCAATTGTATCCATTATGTTATTAGGTATGGGAGTGTACCTTTCTTTCAAAGTAAGTAATCATAGAGATGATAAATTTACTTTGAAACCTTAATCATCCGTTTCAAGTACTTCCAAAATGTTCATTAACTCATCAAAATCTCCAAAACCTGGTCTGATTTCTTCATTTCCTTTTAGGGCAAATCCTTTTAATTGGGTTTGTTCTAAAAGGTCATTTACATTTGATTCTTTCGCTCCAAAACCTAATAAGATTGGATATTGAAACGACCAAGCATCAATTTGACTCAAAGTTGCGTCATCAATCACACCAAATTCATCAGAGTTTTCCAATAAAAAATACTCAACCATTCCTTTCGTAGTTTGAAACAAAGCAGGAAGATTTGCCGTAGCAAAATCTACTTTCAGAATAATAGGTAAACCAATTCTTTGAATTTCAGCCAAATTCTCCCAAGCACTTACTTGTAAATAATCTGGTTGATAGTTTTCTGTTAATTCAATAATTTTTGATACATCAGTTGAATCCGTTTCTCCAACTACTTGTACGCCAGCCAGCCAGCCACGCATTTCTTTGAATTTTTCAAAGTCAAGTTCATCCATCGAAAAACCTAACAAATCAACACCCATTCCAGCACAATAACGTGCGTCAGAAAGATTATTTAGGGCTGATACTTTTACAGTTGTTTTAAGCATAATTTATATGGCTTTCGGATTTCGGTTATCAGATGTCAGCTTTAACATCGGATTTTAGTTCGAAGCTTTTATTGATATGTTTTTCTTTTTACTTGCAAATTTTCAGTAATAAAATTCGCTGATTTCTGCTGATTTTTTATCACTTGGTCTTGAGTCTTTAATCTTGCTTCTTCTATCTTCAAGTCTTAAAGTCTTCAAATCCTAAAATCCCACAAAACTACCAAGCTTTCTATCCAGAACCAAAAAATCAGAAATGATGTTGAATATTATTGTAAATTTGTAGCGTTATTATCGGTTATCAGTTAATAGTTATCCGAATTTTATTTAAAATACTGATATACTGATAACAGTTACACAGATAACTTTTTTATATTTTTAAACGTCAGGCCTTGAACCTGAGCAGTGCAATGAGCAAACACGGAAGAATTTTAGTCGCCATGAGCGGCGGTATCGACAGTTCGGTAGCAGCAGTAATGCTACACGAAGAAGGTTATGAAGTAGTCGGAATGACGATGAAAACTTGGGATTATGCCTCTTCGGGCGGAACAAAAAAAGAAACAGGTTGCTGTTCTTTAGACTCCATCAATGATGCCCGAAACGTTGCCGTTTCTTTGGGCTTTCCACATTATATTTTAGATATTAGAAACGAATTCGGTGATGCCGTAATTGATTACTTCACAGGTGAATACATCGAAGGACGCACGCCTAACCCTTGTGTAATGTGCAATACGCACATCAAATGGGATGCCCTTTTGCGTAGAGCTGATAAATTAGATTGTGAATTTATTGCAACAGGACATTACGCCAATATTCGTGAAGAAAACGGCAGACATATTATTTCTAAAGGTGCTGATACTTGGAAAGACCAAAGCTATGTACTTTGGGGCGTTTCGCAAGAAAGTTTGGCTCGTACCAAATTGCCTTTAGGACATTTGACGAAAGCCAAAATCCGAGAAATGGCAACAGAAAGAGGTTTTATGGATTTGGTGAATAAATCTGAAAGCTATGAAATCTGTTTTGTGCCTGACAACGATTACAGAGGTTTTATCAAAAGAAGAGTAGAAGGTTTGGAAGAAAGAGTAAAAGGTGGAAACTTTTTAGATACCGACGGAAAAATTCTTGGCAAACACGAAGGTTATCCATTTTATACCATCGGACAAAGAAAAGGTTTGGGTATCGCTTTGGGTTATCCTGCTTTTGTAACAGAAATTAGAAAAGAAACCAACGAAGTAGTATTGGGTCGTGATAAAGATTTAGAAAGAGACGGCATGGTGGTTGGACAATTGAATTTATCAAAATATGCTTCAATCGAAAACCCGATTGAAACGATTACTAAAGTACGCTACAAAGATGCTGGTACTCCAGCTACCATTTGGCAAGAAGGCAACAAAATAAAAGCTCATTTTCACGAAGCAGTTTCTGGAATTGCACCAGGACAAGCGGCTGTTTTCTACGAAGGCGACGACGTAGTTGGCGGAGGTTGGATTATGAAATCGTTCAAACAAGATGCTACTTCTGGTATTTTTATGGCAGAAGTAAATTAATAGTGACGAATTTTGAGTTATGAATTTTGAATTTAAAATACAGCGCTATAAATTTTTCTAAGAACATCGTTTTTATTTTATACAGACTACACAAATACAAAATATGCAAGAAGAGATTTCTCATTTTGTTGAAAAAACCACCAATGCGATAGCGGATAGTTATCGCCTGAAAATTCTATTGACATTATCTCAAAAAGGAGAGATGTATTGTGGGGAAGTTCAACAATTGATAGGTCTTTCTCAATCTACTTGTTCGCATCATGTAGCAATATTGATTGAAAGCGAATTAGTTGAATCCAAAAAAGAAGGGAAGTTTCATAAGATTTCTTTGAACAGAGAAAATTTTAAAAAACTTTCAGCTTTCTTTCAGGAACTTTCTTAAACGTTTTTAGATTGTTAACATATCGAAAAGTTTCGATATGTTAACAATCTAAAAATATCATTATGAGTTCTAAATTATTCTCTTCTGCCAAACTTGGCAACATTGAATTAGCCAATCATATTGTTGTAGCTCCAATGACACGCTCAAGAGCTATCGGAAACATTCCTACTGCATCAATCGCTACTTATTATACACAACGTGCGTCGGCAGGTTTAATCATTACAGAAGGTACTTCACCTTCGCCAAATGGTTTGGGCTATGCTCGTATTCCGGGTATTTTCTCGGCTGAACAAATTGCAGGCTGGAAAAACGTAACGGATGCCGTTCATGCAAAAGGTGGAAAAATATTTATTCAATTGATGCACTGTGGACGTGTATCGCATCCAGCAAATATGCCAGCAGGTTCTTCTATCGTAGCCCCTTCGGCAATAGCTGCCGCAGGACAAATGTGGACTGATACCGAAGGAATGCAAGCACAACCAACACCTTTGGCTTTAACTATTGAAGGAATCAAATTAACAATTGCCGAATACGTACAAGCAGCAAAAAATGCGATTGAAGCAGGTTTTGATGGTGTTGAAATCCACGGAGCAAATGGCTATTTGATTGACCAGTTTATCAATACAAAATCAAATATTCGTACAGATGAGTATGGCGGAGATATTACTGGTCGTGCTAAATTTTTGCTAGAAATTGCTTCTCAAACAGTTGAAGCGATTGGAAAAGAAAAAGTTGGCGTGCGTCTTTCTCCTTACGGAGCATTTAATGATGTAGAAATTTGGGATACAATTGATGCTGATTATCAATACATTGCTGAAAAATTAAATGAAATTGGCATTGTTTATACACATTTGGTAAACCATGAATCAATGGGCGCACCAGCAGTTTCTCAGACGGTAATTGATAATGTTCGTAAAGCTTTTAAAGGAACATTGATTCTTTCTGGTGGATACGATGTTGCTCGTGCGGAGGCAGATTTAGCTTCTGGTGCAGCAGATTTAATTGCTTTTGGTCGCTTGTTTATTTCAAATCCAGATTTAGTAGAACGTTTGAAACAAGGAGCTGAATTAGCCGTTCCAAATGGAGATACTTTCTATACTCCTGGAGACGAAGGATTTATTGACTACCCAACACTATAGAGTGATGAGTTTTGAGTGCGGAGTGCTGAATATTTTTTACACTCCTCACTCCGCATTCAAAACTCACTAACTAAGAGGCGATGGATGACAATAAATTATTCCTCACTCAGCACTCCAAATTCAAAATTCAAGAAGTTCTCCACTTAAAAGCTTTATCATCAACCGCTCGCATGGTGCAAAGTACTCCGTTCAGATGGTCATATTCGTGCTGGAGTAATTCCGATAAAGCGTCTTCCATGTGCCAAGATTGTTCCTGCCAATGTTCGTTTAAATAATGTATCGTTAGCGATTTATGGCGTTTTACTTTTACCAAAAGATTGGGGAAACTCATACAATCGTCCCACATTTCAAACCTTTCTTCGCTTAGATTTTCAAAAACAGGATTGATAAAAACCACAGGTTTATCAATATTCATGTAAATTACTCTTTTCATAATGCCCAGTTGCGGAGCAGCGATGGCTCTACCAAAATTGTACTTCGCCCTGATTTCCTCCATCACATTATGCAAATCCGCCACCCATTCTTTTACTAAAGGTAATTCTTTTTTGCTAACAGGTTCACAAACTTCATACAAACGTGGGTCGCCGAGTAACAATAAATCATTCAGATGTTTCATATCTTTGGGTTTGATTGACGAACAGATGTTTACAAGCTATGCAATTATTAGAAACCATACAAATCAAAGACGGAAAATTTCAGCATATCGAATACCATAATCAGCGATTTAACGCTTCCAGAAAAGCATTATTTCAAATAGAAGAGGCTTTGAATTTGGAAGAAATCATCCAAATTCCTGCGGATTTTTGTGAAGGAATTGTGCGTTGTAGAGTACTTTACGAAAGCGAGATTCAAGAAATTACTTTTGCTCCTTATACTTTTAAAAATATTACAAAGCTAAAAGTAGTAACTGTCCCAAGCATTGATTACTCGTACAAATATGCTGACCGACAAGTATTTGGCGATTTACTTCAACAAAACCCGGAAGTGGATGAAGTAATTATTCTACAAAATGGTTTGATAACAGATTGCACCATTGCCTGTTTGGCTTTTTATGATGGAAGCCAATGGTTTGTGCCGTCAACACCACTGCTAAAAGGCACTCGCCGACAACAATTATTAGACAAAGGATTAGTAAAAGAAAGAATCATCCAAGCAAGCGACCTTACTACTTTTCAGAAAGTATGTTTAATCAATACTTTTAGATATTTGGATATTGATGTGGCGGTGGATTGTGAGGGGATTTTGTTTTGAGAGAATGGAGTACTTTGCAGTCAGAAACTGCATTTATTTTGGGTCTAAGTAAAAAAATACTTAGACCAGCGAGGGTGGCATACCCTAAAAAGTTTGGTTAGAAAAACTTATAAAATGCCTTGCATTTTTGCTATGTAACATTGCTATACACTCTGACGTAGTGAAACACTACGCCAAGCGGGGGAAATCTCATCTGTGATAATTTAAACAGGTGTTTCTTCCGTTATTACTGAATCAGGTTTACATGCAGAAAGAATGGATATGATAAGTAATGAGTATAGAGTACTAGGTTTCATAGAAGTTACATTTTTGGGTCATATTCAGTAAACGAGTATAACCTATTAAGGTTTATTTTATATCATTATTCTTATTGAGACCAGCGTGGGAATGAGCATAATTACTCGTTAAACAATCTGAATATTCGGTAGAATACATAGAATATTATCGAAATTATAACAAATAGTAATATCGTATTCCAGCTAAAATTACCTGTTGAGATAAAGTCATAAATAACTAGTATCAAAAACAACAATAGAATACTTGAAATCGAATATTTGAGAGATGAAAAGATTTTTTTTATGAATGAATTAAACTTCATGATATATTTATGTTAGTTAATTGATTTTATTTGCTACCATTATTCAACTATCTTGTGTGTATTTTAAAAGAATGATAAAATGTCTTGTACTTCGACAATATAACTTTTCAACGAGCTCTGACGTATAGAAATACCACCCTTTGAATTGAGAATTATACATTTATTTTCCACTCTAAAAATTCTTTTATCAATCTCATTTTGACCTATATTTTACATGAAAACAAGCAGGTTACTTCTGTCAATAATTCTCTTATTCACAATAAGTTCAACGGGTATCTCACAAGATAAAATTGAATCAAGTTGGGAAATTAGTCCAGAAATTGGAGCTATAACTTCTTACTATGGAAAAACTAATAGATTATTTACGAATCAAACATTGATAAGACCAGTTTTTGGATTTGCAGTTGTAAAAAATATCAATTCAAACTACAAGTTTAAACTACAGACCGATTTTGTAACTATTGGTCGTACGAGTAAATATTATAATCCATTTGGCGGGAATCCACAGCTATATCAAGATGATTTTATTTTCCCATTTATTCAGACGGATTTAACCATCAATTCAAAACTCAAATTCATAAATTTGAAATTTGGAAGCCTTTCTCTTGGAGCAGGAGTATTTTTAGGCAAGATACTTACACCATACATTACAACGAAAAGTTTAGGGAACGATTCTTGTAAATGTGAAAATGGGACTATCATAAACTATAGTTCTTTTAATTGGGGATTTCTGGCGGCTGCGGACTTGAGTTTACAATCATACTTAAAATTGCCAATTTCCGTGAATGCGAAGTACAATTTAGGCATCTCTGATATAAGGGACAGTAATACCTCACCTATTACAGGTTTAACATATCCAGCTAAAGTAACTTCAAATTCATTATCTATTCAATTAAATTATTGGTTTACTCTAAACAAAAAGAAACATGAAAACAAGATACTCGTTTACCCAGAAAATTAGCTTATTACTTTATTTATTACCCTCGCTCGGCGTAGTGTTTCACTACGTCGTTGTGTACTGCAATGTTACATTGCAAAAATGCAAAGCATTTTAAGTTTGTCGAATAGCAAAACTTTATTAAAGAAAATCTATTT
>NZ_JAYGIL010000034.1:0-71217 GCF_034931025.1 Arcicella gelida
TTTTAGCAGAAACAAAATACAGAAAAACCCCGAAAATTGCCAGTATTGACACTTTCCCGGGGTTATTTTATTGGTAATATATTGATTATTAAATATTTACAAGATTAAAGGGAAGCCTACTATATCTTCTTTCCTTAGCCACCCTTCTATTTTATTAATTTTAGTTATTTTAGGGTCAGGATAAAATATAATCTGAACATATTTCCCTTCCTCATTAACGACTCTAGCTGCATCACCTTTAACAAGATATTTTTTAGTTTTCACATCTCTACTTTGGTATATGTATGCTTTAGGCACTTGAACATGCGCATATAAAACTTCTTTATATACTACATTTCGTAAATCTCCGAATAGTTTTTCAAAACTTGCTTCCGAAAAAGGTATGCGTTCTTTGGTAGGATAAAGTATTTGACGAACTAATTTTTTACGCTCAAAATCCTCCCCTTTTTCATAATAAGCTCTATAAACCTCTTGCTTACTAAGCAACCACTCATGGTTCTCTTCGGCATAAGTAAAATAACTATAATATCGGTTCCAATCTTGCTTAGTTGGTTCATTGATTACAAGAAATGTATTATTATCAATTGATTTGATTAGATTATATGTTAGCGATAAAAGTTTTTTATTGATAGCTTGAAATTGATAGTAATTATTGCCTTTGTTCACATACAAAGCCAAACTTCGAGCTACTTCTCCCGCAGGAACAGGATTGTTTTTATAAGATTTGTATTTCAATACTAATAAAACATCCTCTAATTTGTCATTATTAATATCCATGAATAAGGTATCAACAATTCTTGCGTTTGAAGCATTGGGAATAGAATCTAGTTTTATCTGTGAAAAGGCATTAATGCTAGTCAGCAAAAAAATTATATATACTTGAATCTTCATAATTTTATTTTAGCAATAACTTTATATCCCCCAGCGAGTCGTAGGCTTGTTACTAAGCCCTGTTGCAGATGACTCCCATCTATTGCATATTATAAATTTGGTATTTACCATTACGATAGAATACTATTTCACGGTTATTGCTAATCTTGGGGTCTCCGTAAATACGTATTTCTTTGATACTCTTACCATTGACAATAACCTCTGGAGCAGGTACAGACCTAGTAGGTACATATTCCTCTAGGATATTTCCAACTACCTTATCTATCTCTTCCAGTACTCCACTACTTCCTTTCAAAAAGTGAGAATTCAACTCTACAATAAATAAAACACCGTCTAAATAAAAGTACCCAGCCAAAGGATTCCCTGAGTACTTGTAGTAATTAGTCGGCGTAGTATATAATGAAAAACAATGATTGAGTAAACTATCTTTTTTCAAAGAATGCTCTTCCTCTCTTAGTACAACTATAAATTTCCCGTTAACTAAATTAGTGCTGTGATTTAAAGTTCCTAAATATTTTCTCAAAGCCTCTGTTCTTACCGAGTCTTTGATTGTCATTTCAAACTTTCCTATTTGAGCATTGATAGCGATACTTGAAATAAATGATAGAAATATCACTAATGATAGAATTGTTTTGTTTTTCATGTTGCGTTAATAATGTCGAAATTATTCTTACTTTAAAGTTTGGGGGTAATAAAAATAGCTTCCCCATAAATTCTACTTAACACCACATCAATGTTGATACTTTATTTTTCTATCCTTAGTTAGGTATAAAGTGTTACTTATCATATATACCCCCTCAAGTATATCTCCTTCTTTTTTGAAATACTTGATAGAGCTTTTGATAAAGGCAATCATAGAAGTGTCTTTTACCACCAACTGGGGTAAATCTGGTAATGAATCTGTTTGTGCTTTGCTTTGGCTTATACAAAACACAAAAAGTAAGAATATTATAAGGTGTTTTTCATGAATTATGTTTTTTTAATATTCCAGTAAGTTGGTTCAGCACTTTTATTTGTAAGCTGTTCAGCTTTAACCCAACCTTCTAATAATGCTTTTCCCCAATAGCGAACTTTCACCCACCCTTTCCGTCGAAATAAAACCTCTACTTCTTCATCCTTTTTTAGGGAATTAAATGAAGGTACATTGGGTGTAGTATTCAAATTGACATTATCTTCTTTACAAAAAAGATATTCCGATTTATCTCTTTCCAATAAAAACATTGTTTGGTCAATTCCGACTTTCAAATATTTTTGTGTTAACAAAAGCTGAAGAGAAAGGTAAGGCAAAGGCAGTCTTGGTGAGCGAAATTGATAAATCCCCATCCATGGCTGAGGATAAACTCCTGATTTTTGCAAAGCAATAGAATCTCTTTTATCTGTTGCACATATAAAACAGTTACCTCCATTACTTTCTAAGGTAGCTATGTTGAGACTAAGGTTTTCATACATTCCCATAAAGTTTCCATAAACTCTAGTTCCTTGTATATGAATTTTATGTCCTTGTTCTGGATAAGTTTTCGCTAATTCCTCTTTTGTAAAATCTGGATTTACTGCCATCTTAAAAACCCAATGCCCTTGAAATTGTTGGAGGGTATCTAGCTGTGTATGCTGCCCAATTACAGTATATGTAGTTAGTAGAATTAGCATTATAGTTTTTTTAATTTCCATCACATTCTGTATTAGGTATTGAAAAATTCACTCATTAATGTGGCTCAAACCTCTTACCACTGTTTATGTCTTCACAAACAATTAGACCGCTTTCCACTTAGTTGTTCGTGAGACACGAATAACGACAAAAATCATGTTCTAGTCCATTGATGATTCCTCTGTATGGATTTGAGCTGACTGTAAAAGTTTCTTTTCCTCTATTTCCTCTTTTATTCGCATGATATATTGAACTAGATAAACAGCAAAGAAGTTAAAACCCAAGGTTATTAGTTCTTTGTCAGTATTTATGTTGATTTGAAATCCTGAAAACGAGAATCTGGTATCAAATTTAAAATCATTGGTGTAATCAATACCAACTCCAAGATAAAGCCCTGCTACAAATTTGAAGGCGAAACCCATTAATGCAAAACTAAATATTTGTAAAGACTGATTGATAGTTGATAGTTTCAATCCTAGTTCATATTCTCCTTTCAGCAAAAGCCGTCCACAATAAATTGAAAATGAGTAAAGTCCGACTGCTAACAAATAAATTAGCAATACAAGTCCTGTTATTGTAACAGTTTGTGCTATTAGGTAAATTGTCAAAACAATACCTATTATCCCACCAGCAATTTGATAATATGCTAGTCGCTTTAATTTTGTTTTTAGTTTGTTCGGTAGTTTGATATTCATTGTATAGACTAGTGGGGAAGCTTTACTTAACACTTGAACAAGTAAGATAATTTAACCATCAATTAAAATTTCTTTAGCATCAAAGTCAGACATTGTCAACGTAAACGTATGATTTCTGTCGTGGTCTGTTTCAAAAGCAATCTCCCAAATTATTGGTTTGTCTTCACATCTTGGAAGTCCCAAATAAACTGCTTCAAACTCATTTTGAAAATTTTCTATTTTAAAACCTTCTTTCCAATTTCCAAATTCGTCCTCAATTAATGGTGTAATTGATTTAGTTATTACGGAATAATTAGTTTCAATACTTTTGAAAAAGTCAATTTGTTTTTGCGTTGGTCCAGTTTCATTTCCTTTAATTCCAATTTCTATAATCTTGTCAGTAGGTGTAAAATATCGTCTGCATTCATAATAACTTTTAAGAGGGTCTTTTTTGTCTATTAGAAAAAGCATTGTTCCAAAAAAGTCATTATTAATTTTTGTCGATTTACCGAAAATAAAATCTAAAATTCCCATTTTATGTGTTGTTTTTATAATTGGTAGCAGCCCACTATTACATGAAAGTAAAGTACTCCTTCTTCTATTTTCTAAATCTATTAAATCTCTTACCATTTTTTGTTCGTGAGACACGAACAATGGCAGACGTTTCAAATTATTTTCCTTCTATTAAAATCTATTAGTTACCTTAAAAACTCTCTAATCAATTCACTCCACAAACTACCATTTTCCCTTACATTTCCCAAACCTTCAACTAATTCATTTTCAAAAACTTATTAAACGGTATTTTATTTTTATCTTGTGATAAATTTATAAGGCTAGTTATTGTGTTTTCTGGCTTAATTGAGGCATTTTGCTATACCCTAAACTTATCTTTACTCTCATTACTTTAACGCCAATCCACTTATGGCTCAATCAATCTTTATTAGCTATTTTTTCAATTTCTTTTGGCACTATTTTAGAAGTACCTAAGCTTTTTACAAAAACATTTGAGTGCTTTGCAGGATTCTTTCCTGTCTTTGCTCCATCATTAGCGGGCTTCACAAAATATTTTCCCGTAATTTCAAAAACATTTGAGTGCTTCACAAAACTCTTTGCTATCTTTGCTCAATCATTAGCGTGCTTCACAAAATATTTTCCCATCATTTCAAAAATATTTGAGTACGTTGCAGGATTCTTTCCCACACTTGCTTTATCATTAGCGGGCTTCACAAGTTCACTTCCTACTCTTCCTTCATTATTAGCGGACTTCACAAGATTATTTCCTGTTCTTGCTTCATCATTAGCGGGCTTCACAAATTTACTTCCCACTCTTCCTTCATCATTAGCGGGCTTTGCAGGATTCTTTCTCACTCTTGCTTTATCATTAGCAGACTTCACAAGATTATTTCCCGCTCTTCCTTCATCATTAGCGGGCTTTGCAAGATTCTTTCCCACTCTTGCTTTATCATCAGCGGGCTTTGCAAGATTCTTTCCCACTCTTGCTTTATCATCAGCGGGCTTCACAAGATTACTTCCCGCTCTTGTTTTATCATTTGTAGGCTTTGTTTTGTTCTTTTCTCTATAAATTATTTAACCTTGCTGAATTTGCTTTTTGATACATTCATTAATAGCTTTATTTGTTCAATTTTATTAACCATCAAGCGTCTTGGAAAAGCCTTTAATTGATAAAAAATATTTACTTGAGAAGTTCCCAGGAAAAGGTGGATGGACTTATGCGGTTATTCCTGAGGTTTTACAGGATAAACATTCACATTTTGGTTGGGTGAAGGTTAAAGGCTTTATTGATGATTTCGAATTGAAAAGTTATCGTTTAATGCCTATGGGCAATGGGATGCTTTTTTTGCCTGTTAGGGCTGAAATCCGTAAAAAGATTGGGAAAAAAGAGGGCGATTGGGTACATGTAAAACTCTTTGCTGATAATGATGTACTAGAAATTCCTAAAGAATTGATGCTTTGTTTAGAAGATGAACCTCAAGCCTTAAAAAACTTTTTGACATATACAGAAAGTGAACAAAAAGCCTATATTGATTGGATATTAGGGGCTAAAAAAGAAGAGACAAGAATAGAACGTATGGCAGAAACCGTCAATAAAGTATTAAAAGGATTAAAATTCAGAGATTAATTGCTTAAAAATTTGTTATCAGGCTATAACAACAGCTCATTAACAATATTTACAGTGTCTAAAAGACATTTAATCTGATGAAAATTAAACATAATATTTTAGCCATTTCTGGTAGTACCCGAAGTAATTCCTCTAATCATCACCTTATCAACGCTTTCGCAAGTCTATTCGCTGATTCACTGATTGTTAACACATTTGATGGGATTGATAAGCTTCCTCATTTTAATCCAGATACAAAAACGGAAGATATTGATAGTATTGTTACTGATTTTAGAAGTCAAATTAACAAAGCAGATGGCGTTATTATTTGTACACCAGAATATGCACATGGAATTCCTGGCAGTTTAAAAAATGCAATTGACTGGACGGTAGGTTCAGGTGAATTTTCAGGAAAACCTACAGCTTTAATCACAGCATCAACCGATGGAACAATTGGGCATCAGGCACTTTTAGAAGTATTAAGAGTAATTGAAGCAAAAAATATTGAACAATTGCATTTGTTAATACAATTTATCAGAACAAAGATTAGTCAAGAAGGAGAGATAATTGATAAAGATACTTTATCTGCCGTGAAAGCATTAGGACAAAGATTTATTGAGACAATCGCAGCGTCTATTGCAGAGAAAGGATAATCAAAAAAACCTTTAAACACCTTTCTTATGAAGGTCGTTTAAAGGTTTTTTACATTGATTTTCTGTATTTATATTTAAAAAACAGAATTAATAAAGATAGCATTAAGGTAATAGCATTGGCAGCAATCACTGGTACAGCTTTTGTACTAATTCCATATACTAACCAAAAAGTAACGCCCAAAGTAAACAAAAGAAACATTGCTAAAGAGATGTCTTTTGCAGATTTAGTTTTATAAATCTGTATTACTTGTGGCACGAAGGCGATGGTAGTTAATATACCAGCGAAATAACCTACAGTTTCCATGTTTGTAATGATTTAATTTTAGTTCTACAACACAAACATAACGGAATTATTATATATATCGTTCACAATAGGCTTATTTTCTTCAAATAATACAATTATTCATTTTTTAAATTTAGCTTTTTTTTGTTTGTTAGACTTATTGCTGGAAGGTGGAGATGGATTTTCTTTGTTTTGAAACCTCACCCCCTGCCCCTCTCCTGTTGAGAGGGGAGCTTTCGACGCAAAAAAAGCCCCTTCTCAACAGGAGAAGGGGTTGGGGATGAGGTTATTATTCTTGTTTTCACCGCAATATCGCTACAGTGGTAGTATATACTTAATCATGGGTTTTCTAACAAAAAGGTTAAATAACACTATTCCAAGAACAGCACAAGTAATCCCAGCTAATACATCAATTACATAATGATGATTTGAATATACTGCCGAACACCATATTCCTACACAAAAAATAACGAAGAATACAATAAAATATCCTACTCTTTTCTTGGCTGCAAAGTATAAAACAATCAAAGGATAAGCAGAATGCAATGAAGGCATGGCGGCAAAAACATTGGCATTCTTCTCATAAATTCCTTTGAAGATTGGTGCACCTACGAGTGCATCAAAATGCTTTAAGTTTCCTACATTTCCCATAATGTTAAAATGCTCTATGAAACCATATTCTGCAACATACCAAGGCGGAGCAGCAGGATAAGTATAATAAACCACAAATCCGATTAGGTTTACAAAAAGGAAACAGTAGGTGAAGCTATAAATAAGGGCTTTGTCTTTCCAAAAAGCATAAATGCCAAATAAAAAAGGTACTGGTACCCAATTGATATAAAATAGACCCGAAAGTAAATCTAAAAAGGGCGTATGATACTTTGTAAAATACTCATTCAGCGTAAGTCTTACACCATTATCATTTACTCCGAATAAATACTTCTCAATCTCATAAGGTTGTTTGATATGCACAGGATTAACGGCATAATTGGGAATAATTCTCAGAGAATCATACAGTATCCAGAAGATGACAAAGGGTAACATCGCTTTGACGAAGCTACGAGTTACCCCATTGAGATAAAATAAAATAAGGATTAAAAAGTAAAGTGTTGAATGTTCAGGGCGATACGGCACTACCTGACTAAACCAAATAAAGTAAATAACCGAAATGGATAAAGCTAGGACAATATTTTGCTTGGTAAACCTTAAAAAATTCTGATTCTCTTCTATTGCCCAAAAACGATTAAGGTTTAATTTTTTCATAAATATCATCTCCAGTACTCAAATCTTTGCCAAATACTTCCACATAAAGTACTTTAGGACGAAGGTTACTTCCTTCTGTTTTCACAAAAACATGGTCTAGTTTTGCTTGTTTGTGGTTAATTTCTAATTGTGCAAATGGCTTTTTGTGTTTGTCAAAAGCGATTCTCAATTTCTTCTTTTTATAAGAAACTAACCAAGCCTCAAAATCATTTTCTCGGTTAGTTTCTTTAGAACTGATGCCGTAAGCAAGGAAACTCTGAATCCAAGTAAGCTCCTTTTTTTGCCCTTGTTCTTGATAACGCAACCAATATACGCTTACAGGATTTTCTTTGTCAAAATCCCCATTCGGCAATAAGTTTGCATCATACACAATGGTATTAGTGTTGGCACTTCTTTGGATATAAAATAATCTTACTGGTGAATCAGGTACTTTGGGATAGTTACTTGGTGAAAAGCTTGTTGATAAAGTGAATATTAAGCCAAGTATAAAGTAATTTAGCAATCGTCTATTTTCCATTTTCCTCCAAAGCCTTTTTGGTATGTTCTATTCTTTGTAAAGCAGTATAATTTGATAAAATTGCTACCAAAGTTAATGGAATTGTAAAGATTGAAATAGTTTCAAACCAAGGAATTCGTGGTGAAAAACCTTCTATTCTAAAATCATTTCCAATAATTGGTGCTAAAATGCCACATATCAATGCAGAACCACCAATGATGACGATTCTTTCTGGGCGTTGCATCCAACCAATATCACATTTCACACCTAAACCTTCAGCTCTTGAACGAGTATAACTTACCATTGAAGAACCAATCAAAGCCAAAAATGCGAAAAACGAACTGAATAAGTAATGATGAGAAATCAGGTAATAACAAATTCCTAGAAACATAAACATTTCGCTGTATCTGTCTAAAACGGAATCGTAAAAAGCACCAAATTTACTTGACATATTGCCTACACGAGCCAGCCTTCCGTCAATCATATCAAATACTCCTGCGAATAAAATCATCGCTCCACCCCAACCGATATAACTAAAGTCGCCTCTGAAAGATGCTTCAGCGGCATACACAAAAATACCAGCCGCCGCAATATTCAATACTAAACCAACTGTTGTAATAATATTGGGAGTTACTTTTAACGCAATTAATAGTTTTATAAAGGGATTAATAATTTGATAAATTACTTGTTGTCCCGCAGATTTTAATGTGTACATAGCTTTATGAGATTATTTTTGTTAGCATTAAAAATCAAACTTAAATCTACCACGAATACCATACTCAGATACATTAGGATTATCTAAATATGAAAGACGTTTCACTAAGTCTATTCTAAAGATTTTGAATATATTAGATACGCCAACGCTAGCTTCCATATAAGGCCCATTCGCCAATGAATTCGTTAAGATAGTACCATCTGCCGCTTGTGGAAAACGATACAAACTTAAATTATTCTCTGGTAAATTATTAGCACTTATTCCACCCCAAAGCCCTTTGAAAGTAATTACTTCTCTAAGCTTTAGTTTTTTAATTAAAGGTAATTTATTGAAAATAAAACCATTAAAGTAATGATCTACAAAAATCGCTGCATATTTATCTGAAGCAAATTCCAAAAAGTTCATTAAGTTATAAGATTCTAACTGATAAGAATACGATTGGTTAGCTCTGTGAATCATCAATAATGGATATGGCACTGTTCCAAAAATTTTTCCTCCTTCTGCCGTAATATCTGTATAACCAATAGGCGAAACAAAGAAACGTTTGTTGGCTCTGAAAGTAATATTATGATAATTATAATCGCCTTTCAAGAAATTGGCAATGCCTAAACTATAGCGCAATTGGAAAATCGGATACTTGTTGATAATCGGAATTCTATAGTTTTTACCTTGGTAGAATTGCTCGTTCGGAGCAAACTTTAAGTTGACCGATACTTCAGAACTTGTTAAATCTTTCTCATTATACAATTGCGTATCAGGCGAAGGAATTGAAGTATTATATCTTTCAAATTTCAAAGAACCTGCCGCTTCTTGTGTTAGATTTTTATAACCTAATTCATAACTGATACCATTTCTAGATTCATGACGATAATCCAAACGGAAAATCTTGTTATAAGTCATTTTATCGTTTACTCCTCTTTTGAAAGAAAGTAACACGTTATCTTCTTGAATAAACTGTAATTCCTGACCCGGAATCCTTACTTCTTCTTGATATGACGCTCTTATATAATGGTTTGGAAATTCATAAATCGAATTCTTTCCTAAATTATAGGTTGCTCCTAAATACCCTTTCCAACGTTCGTCTTTAAAACCATAAGCGGCGTAAGTTTCCAAATATAATTTTGGATTCAATTTTGCCATCGTTCTACCACCAAAACGTAAACGGAAGCCTTCAACAGGGTTGAAGCTATAAAATGCGTTAGCTGGTCCAATCTCAAAATCACCAAAATCTTTATAACCAAACAATACCAAACCTGCTACGGTCATCAATCTTTTGAAAGCAGGTACTTGTTGGATACTATCAGCCATTTTGTAAATGCCTTGTTCTACATTGTTCAAGCCTTGGTGCCTCGCATTTGCCCAGAAATCATCGCCTTGGTTTAAAGCCATATCCATCAAGATATTCTTTTGAATCGGCTTGAAAATACTGTTTTCAATTGGTTTGTTTAAAACATAGTTTTGATAGGAAACCGATCGTTTCCCTAAAATTCCTCTTTTGTTTTCTTTCTTGCTAAAACCAAAATCAATTGAAATTTCATCTTTAGTAAGCATCAATTTGTTATCTTCTACTGGGGCAAATTCTTGCTCTACTAAAAGCTCGTTCACGAAGTTTAGGTTGATACTTCTTGGTACGCCTAATTTTACTTTTCTAACTGAAAAATTAGAATCCAAGGAAATATACATATTGCCTACAAAAGCGAAGTCTGTTGGATTTCTTGGTGAAAAACCTAAATTCACACATTTCATATTTTGGAATTGAAGTGTATCCAAAATAACAAAACGATAAAAAGTAGGTGATAAATTAGAAATCGGGCTAATAAACTGGTTGGTCAATAAACTGATATTGCTATCGTAAATATTGATGTCTTCGTACAAACGATTGATGTATGAGGCAATACCGTTGTTATCAATATATTGGTCTAAACCAATTTTCTTTTCTCCTTTAATATATACTTTCTCTTCTTGTGGATTTTTTCTGAAATACACATCAGCAACAGTTTCTTTTAAATAAAGTGGTAAAGAAACATTGCCTGTTGTTTTTGAAGTATCAAGATTATCGAAGATAAATTGAAAGTTTTTAAAAGCTTTCTTCTTCTTATAATCTTCATCAATATTGTTAAGGTTTAATTGAATCTTCTCGTATTTCTCATATTGATAAAAAGCCATTCCTTCTTTGCGGTTTTCATCACGATGGGCAATTACCTTTCTAATTAAAACTACCGCTGGATTGTCTTTATTACGATACTTATCTTTTTTGGCTTTTACCGTTATTTCTGATAAATTTTGAGATTGAGGAATAAGTTTAATGGAAATAGTTTGGCTAATATCTTTTTTGAAAGTTTTTACTTCTGTTTTGTAGCCTATTGAAGAATATTGGATTTTTGTAGCTTGGCTATCTTGAATATCCATGGTATAGTTACCATTAATATCCGATTGAATTCCTTGCTTGGTACCCAATACAATAATGTTAACAAAGGGAACTGCTTCATTGGTTTTACTGTCAATGATTTTCCCTTTTACTTTAGTTTGTTGTCCAAATACGGGCGTCATCGCAACGACGCTGATGAATAAATAACAAACCACTCGTAAAGTATTACTAATGTTCTGATTTGTTATTTTATTAAATAGATATTTTTTCATGATTTCTTGCATTAAACACGAACCATCTGTTCAATCCATAACTATATACTACGAATACGAACGTTCCTACCAATGCTCTTATGATTAGATAATCTGCTGTTATAACTTTACTAAGGCCTAAAACACCGAGGGTATTCATCAATGAATTCCCGGCAGCTACAAGTATATATTTTATTAATTGCCAACGACTTTTCTCAGTTTTTGAATCTTGAAAAACCCAAAATCTCGACAATATAAAACCTACGATTCCACCTAAAAAATTGCCGAATACGGTAGCCCAAACATTTGAAAAACTTAAATAGTGGAACACTAAATAAGATGCCCCAAAATCTACAAAGGTTGCTAGACCTGAAACTGGAATAAAGCGAAAAAAAGGTTTAAAGAAGTTGGACATGGTTTAAAGGAAAAAGATGATAACCTGTAAACATCCATTTGCCCAAATTCCTGCCATTACATCGTCTAGCATTACTCCCCATCCATTATTATATTTTTCAAAACTGCGAATATTGAATGGTTTATAAATATCAAAGAATCTGAATAAGATAAATGCTAAGAGTAGATTTTGCCATGAAAATGGAATAAAGCAAATACTTAAACACATCCCAGCTACTTCGTCGATTACGATTTTAGAGGAGTCTTCGCCCCAATGGCTTTCCATCACAGCAGACGACCACCTTCCTACCAAAGTAAATACGATTGTTAACAGGATTAAGATTGAATGGTAATAAAAGACATCGTTCACCAATCCAAAAATGCCTGCAATCAAACCACAAGCTAACAATGCTCCAAAAGTTCCCGAACCTTTTGGGATAAATCCTAATCCGAGTGCGGAAGCAAAGATTTTATGAAAATTCAACATGATAGAAAAATGGCTCTTGAGATATTTAAAGCAAGAGCCATCTTTTATGGAGTCTGAAATTAGAGTTCTACTTCTGCATCAACATCTTCGTAGTAATCCATACCAAGATTGGTGATTAACTCTTCGCCCATGATATAACGAAGTGTGTTTTCTAATTTTTCCAATTGCTTGAAAATATCATGGATAGGTTCTAATTCTGGTAATGTTTGTGGAGCTTTCCAGTAGAAAGATAACCATTCTTGAATACCTGAGAATTGAGATCTTTTAGCAAGATCCATAAACAAAGCTAAATCAAGTACAATCGGAGCAGCTAAGATAGAGTCACGACATAAGAAATTGATTTTGATTTGCATTTGGTAACCCAACCATCCAAAGATGTCGATATTATCCCAACCTTCTTTGTTATCACCAAGTGGTGGATAATATTCAATTCTTACTTTGTGGTGAATATCGCCATAAAGTTCAGGATTGATGCTAGCATCTAAAATTCCGTCTAATACGTTTCCTTTAGATACTTCTTTCGTTTTGAAGTTCTCAGGAGCATCCAATACTAAACCATCTCTGTTTCCTAAGATGTTTGTAGAGAACCAACCTCTTACGCCTAAAGCTCTTGCTCTAAGACCTGGCGCAACGATGGTTTTCATCAACGTTTGTCCAGTTTTAAAGTCTTTACCAGCGATTGGCGTTTCCGTTAATTTTGCTAATTCTTCTAAAGCAGGAATATCCAAACATAGGTTAGGAGCACCCATTGCGAAAGGAACATTTGATTTCAACGCTGCATAAGCATACATCATTGAAGGAGCAATATCTGGGTCGTTGTTTAAAAGACCAGCTTCGAAGTTTTCTAAAGATGCGTGTACTTCTTTAGCTTCATGATAAATTTCAGTTGAACCACACCAAACCATTACAAGGCGTTCGCAGTCGTTGGCAATTTTGAAATTATCAATATCTTCAATCAAAGCATCTACTAAATCTTGTTTAGTTGCGCCAGTTTTTACGTTTGTGCCATCAAGGTTTTTCACATAACGCTTATCGAAAACCGCTTTCATTGGTTTAATCAATTCAAGTTCATCCTTCACTTGTTCGATTAACCCTCTTTCCAATACTCCTGCATTCACAGCAGCATCGTACATACTATCAGCATAAACATCCCATCCTCCAAATACTAAATCATTCAAATTTGCTAGAGGCACAAAATCTTTAATCTTTGGATTTCTATTTTCTGTGCGTTTTCCTAAACGGATGTTGGCTGTTTGTGTTAGAGATCCTGTTGGCTGAGCAATCCCCTTGCGACTCGCAAGAACGCCAGCAACAAAAGTCGTCGCAACAGCTCCCATCCCTGGCATTAAAATTCCTAGTTTGCCTGTGGCTGGTTGTACAATAATGTCTTTCATAAGATTGAAAATTTAAAATGCTACGAAGAAATTTCAAAAAAGCATACTGGCATAATCCTAACTCTTCGAATTATAACATTAACTATATATTATTAAAAAAAAGTATTTAGATAAATTATTACCCTATTTGGAATAAACTATGGAAACTTTCAAAAGGTTCAAAGTTTTTAAACTTTGAATTAAGATTTTTTTGACCTAAAAAATCAACTACTAAAAAATGGAATAATACAAAATACTCAGATTACCTAAAATTCAATTTTGAACATGCAAATTTATAAAACACATATCCGAAAAAATATAACTAAAGTTAATATTTAAGTAAAAATAAATTTGTATGATTTTACTTTCAAATAAACATTACAGCAGAACATCATTAAAAAAACTAATTAAACCTTATTATAACTCATTCATGTAAAGCACATTAATTTGTCATAATGTTAAAAAAACTATGCCAGCTGACTTAGACAAATAAATAATAATAAGGTTTAATTAAAAAATAAATTATTCTACAAGTTGTACAGCAGGTACTTCTTTTGAAGACTTCATTCTAAACTTAGTCCAACTCTCTTTTGTCCTATCTACTAGATAATATACCATTGGTACAAGATAGACTGTCAGAAGCATTGAACTGGTTAAACCACCAATCAATACCCAAGCTAAAGAGTTCTTCCATTCTGCTCCTGCACCCGTTGCAGTAGCAATTGGAATCATACCAATTACCATGGCAATCGTCGTCATTAAGATAGGTCTCAGACGTTCTTCTCCTGCATACAAAATAGCTTTTCTGTAAGGTACACCTTCAGCTTTTTGCTGATTGGCAAAGTCAACAATAAGAATAGCATTTTTCACAACTAAACCCATCAACATCAACATTCCTAGCATTGCAAATATCCCAATATTCGAACTTGAAAGTGCCAAAGCAAGTAAGGCTCCGATAATGGCAACTGGAATAGAAAGTAATACAACTAATGGGTAAATGAAGCTATCGTACAACAATACCATGATGAAATACACCAAAATCAAAGCGGCTAACATCGCCAAACCTAATGAACCAAAACCTTCATCCTGATTTTTCGCATCGCCACCCCAAGTTACAGTTACTCCTTCTGGAAGTGGATTTTTAATTAAATCAGCTTTGATGGTTGCAATTAATGTTCCTGAACCAATTCCTAAAGTATTTGCGGTTACTGTAACAGACGAGCGTCTGTTTTTTCTTTCTAAAACTGATGGCCCTGTACTTAAAGATACATTCGCAAATTCGGCTAAACGCACTGGACGTTTGGCTTGTGGACTATAAAAATTGATATTCTTTACGTCTTCAGGATTTTTACGGTCAAAAGCATCTAACATTACTCTGATGTCATAATCTTCTGAACCATCCTTGAACTGAGAGTCGTCGTTACCAGCAAAAGCATTTTGCAAAGTAGCTCCAACTGTCTGAATATCAAGACCTAATTTAGCCATTTTCTCACGATTTACTTGTACTTGTACTTCAGGATTTCCATCATCTACCGAAACATTTACGTCATTTGCACCAGGAGTAACTCTTAAACGATTACTTAAATCTTTCGCAGAAACTAATAATTGTTGTAGATTCTCTCCTCCAAGAAATATTTCAATCGGAGCAGTTCCTGAATTTACCATACCTATGATAGACGAATTAAATTCTACTCCTGCAAATTTCTGACCTAATACTTTACGTAAATCAATCATGAAATTCTCTGTTGCTAAATGATTTTCTCTTTCTTCAACTGGAACTAACTCAACTGTCAACTCACTTCTATTTGTTTCGCCTTGACCAGTACTATTCAAACCGGTACTTGCTCCACCAACGTTTGAGAAAATTGTTTTTACCGCTGGATTCTTGCGTAAAAAATTCTCTACTTCTCTTACTTTCAAGTTGTTTTGTTGTAGCGAGGCACTTTTATCTAATTTCATTGTCAGCAAAAACTTACCTTGGTCGCCTTGTGCTACGAATTCTTGTCCGATAATTCCAAGTGACATCACCCAACCTGTTGCTACAAAAAGTGAAACTAAAATAGCAGTAAATACAATCTTGTGTGTAAGTACCCATTCCAAGCTTCCGTGATACCATTTTATCAAAGCAGTTAAGCCACCTTCAAACCAAAGTAAAAATGCTTGGAAAGGATTTTTAGCATCTAAATGTTCCAGTCTTGCCAAACGTGAGGTCATCCAAGGGGTAAGTGTAAAACTTACCAATAAACTGACCATTGTTGCAAAAGCAACTGTTAATGAAAACTGACGAAGTAAATCGGCAATTACTGAACTCACGAAGGTAATTGGCACGAAAACCACCACAATTACAAGCGTAATAGCGACAGCGGCAAAACCAATTTCACTCATACCATCTAAAGTAGCTTCCCAGCGATTTTTGCCCATTTCTAAGTGTCTTTGAATATTTTCCAAAACCACGATTGAGTCATCCACCAAAATCCCGATTACTAAGGAAAGTGCCAATAAAGTCATTAAATTAAGCGAATAGCCCATTACAAACATGAACAAAAAGGCTGAAATTAAGGATGCTGGCACCGAAACCATTACAATAAAGGCATTTCTAAGACTATGCAAAAACAAAAGCATTACCACACCCACCAATATAATCGCTAAAAATAAATCGTGCGTTACAGCTTCCACAGAAGCCAAAGTAAAAATACTGCTGTCGAAAGCGATGGCGAATTTTACCTTATCTTTTGCATTTGCTTTTTCGATAACAGCTAATTTTTCTTGCACTAATCTGCTGATTTCTACGGCATTGGCATCAGACTGTTTTTTGATAAATAAACCAATTCCATTTGTTCCGTTATAACGGCTAATACTTTCAGTTTCACCTAAACCATCAGTAATATTGGCAACGTCTCCTACACGAATTGGGCTTCCGTTTGGTGGAGTGCTAATAACTAAATTACGAATTTCATCCAATGAAGTAAATTTACCTGCCAAACGCAAAGTCATGTTTTCAGCTTTACTTTTTACTTTTCCTGTAGGAAAATCTAAGTTGGCTTGACCAATTGCTTGCGTTACTTGGAGTAATGATAAACCATAATAATTCAATTTATCATCATCCACATTCACACGAATTTCACGTTTCTCCCCTCCAACCATCGTGATTTCGGCAACACCTTCAATCTGCTGAAGAACAGGCAAATACTTATCTTCTACTTGTTGATAAAAAACTGAATTTGGCAAACTTGACGTAGCCAACAATTGCATAATTGGCTGGTCGCTCGGTGAAATTTTTGAGAGTGATGGCGTTTTGGCATCCTCTGGCAAATCACTAATTACATTATTAACATCCCTTTGTGCATCTTCCAAAGCCTTATCCATATCGGTTCCAGCTTTGAATTGAACAATCACGATTGAGGCACTTTCTAAAGATTTTGAAGTAACAATGTCAATATTATCAAGCCCTGAAATAGCATCTTCAATCTTTTTACTTACTTCCGACTCCACTTCTGTGGGAGCGGCTCCCGGATAAATCGTTGTAATGGTAAGTGTTCCTACCGAAAATTCAGGCAATAACACATAACTCAACTTATTATACGATACAATCCCTCCTAATACTAACACGGCAAATAGCACAATGATAACAGAAGGGCGTTTTATGATGGTTTCTACGAATTTCATAATCTTATTTTAGATTTATTGAGCCACTACTGGTGTGCCATTTTGTAAGTTGATTTGTCCACTTACCACTACTTGGTCACCAGCTTTAATGCCTTGAGTAATTTCATAATATTCATTATTTGCTACACCAATTGTTACATCTTTCAAAATAGCTTTACCATTTTCAACCACATATACTTGTGCTTTTTTGGTAGAACCTACAATTGCTTGACGAGGTACTGATAATGATTGTGCTTTCAACTGATTATCATTTACAATCGAACCGTACATTCCTGCTTTCAGTGGATTTGTACTTCTGTTCTGAACAAGAATTTCAACTGGATAATTATGAGACGCATCGCCTGATACACCAACCATATTTACCTTACCGTTGAAATATACGTTAGGATATACTTGTGTTTCAATCGGAATCGTTTGTCCAACTTTAAATTGGTTAATAGATTTTTCAGGAATATTAACCACCAATTTCAAAGCAGCAATATCAGTAATGGTAGCAATCGGAGCACCTACAGAAACTACTGAACCTTTTTCAATCAATTTTGAAGTAACAATACCAGCAAACGGAGCAGTAACAGTTGTATTCTCTAATTGTTTCTTCAATTGTTTGATTTGTGCTTGCGTTCCTCTGATACTCAATTGTGTTCTTTCTAAATTCACTGCTGGCACGGCATCGCCTTTCACCAATACTTCATAACGTTTTAAATCGTTTTGGTAGCCTTCTAAAGTTACTTGTAGTGCTTCAATTTGGAAACGAATCTGTTCGTCATCCAATTTGGCAATCAATTGTCCAGCTCTAACGCCTTGTCCTTCATTAATTGGTAATTGAATTACTTCACCACCAGCCAAAGGCTTAATTTCGATTTCACGATTGGGTGTAAACGAACCCAAAAATTCATTTTCTTGAGATAAATTTCTCAATGCGGCCACCGAAGTAGTTACACCAACTTTTAGATTGACATCTGGTTGATAAACTTTCTTTTCAACTTTTTCTTTATTAGTAGATAATTTCCATGCCGTTAAACCAAGTGTGGCAAGAAGGGCGAATATGATAGTAAGACGTTTCATTGTTTGATATGTTGATTTTTATAAATGAAATTTATTGTTTAGGAATAATTGTTCCAGAGGCTTTTTTCCAATTCAAATCAGCCGAACGGAGGTTAATTAAAGTATTCAGATAGTTATTCTGAGCATCTTGTACTGCATTTTCTGCTTGAATTACTTCTGTCAAAGCAGTTGTTCCTTCTTTGAATTGTAACTGAGTTTGGGTATAAACTTTTTCCGCCAAAGCTACTTGTTCACGACTAGCAATAAGATTTTTCTGTTCTACATAAAACTTGGTACGAGCATTAGCAATGTCCATCGAGATATTTTCTTTGGTTTGGTCTGATTGAATCGACAATTTCTGACTTTCAATTTTTTGCTGAACCAGTTTCGATTTTCTAGCAGAACCATCATAAATATTCCAGTTTAGTTGCAAACCGACCCAATAACCCGGAACGTTTTTCAACACGCTATTTTCGCCATCTTTTCCAAAAAAAGTAGAATTAGCTACACCATAAGCCGAAAGTGTTGGTAAAAAACTGGCTTTTGTATTCAAGGTACTTTGTTCGTTTAAAGCTTTCTGACGTTCCAAAATCAAAATATCAGTTCTATTCACGGCATCATTAGCAATCAAAGCAGGTACAGAAGCATTTTGGTCGATGTCAATCTTTACACTTAGTGGTTCTGACTGCGACGTTCCTGTAAGATATTTCAAAGCATTAATTAATTCTTGATATGAACCTTGAAGTGACTCTAATTGCGTTTGCGACTGTGTACGATTGATTCTCAAACGGTCAACATCAATTCCTTGCGATAATTTATTCTTGTATAATAAATCTGTTACTTGAATCAGTCTGTCCAACGAAGAAATGTTACTTCTCAGAAATGCCATTTGTTGGGCGACGGTCTGCAAATTATAGTAAGTATTAGAAACACTGTAAGCTACTTCTTCTTGAGTTTTCAAAGTTTGTAAGCTTGCTAAGTCAACACTCAATTTGGCAGCTTTTAAACCGATATTAATTGAAGGACTGTAAAGAGCTTGCGAAACCTGAACCGAAGTAGATAAATTATAAGGCAAACCCAAAGCTAATACTTGATAACTTCCTTCGGCGCCCCCAAAAGTTGAAGCTGGAACTACTTGACCCGGAATTTTCAAATAACGTTTGTAGTCGCCAGTTAAATTTACTTGTGGTCTGGCTCTGGCTTTTACTTCACTGATTTGAGCATCTGTTTGTTTTTCATTCAGTCTTGACAATTGAACTTGTTGGTTGTTTTTTAAAGCTTGGTCAACTAATTGGTCGAGAGTAAGATCTTGAGCTTTCGTTCCTGATGCCAACAACATCATAACAAAAATGAAAGACCATTTTGCATGTATCATGATTTAATCGTTTAGTTTATCGTTTTGATTTATTGATTTGATTTAATCAATTGATTAAATTTTGAGCAAAAAAAATGCTCTATTTTTCAGAGACAAATAAGTACTGAATAATCATTTCTTTAATAATTACTTTATGATTTTCAGCAAACTCTTCAAATTGCGAATCATTCATATTCCAAATCTTACAAGTCATTACTTTACCTTGAAATACAAATTGTATATTCGATTTGATTAAAAGCAGAACATGTTCTATTTTAATTTCCCTAATCTCTTTACTTTCAACTGCAAGTTTCAACTGCTGAGCAAATACAGAATGAACTAATACTTTATCAAAGGAAATTACACTAAAGAAACGGTCTGGATTTCGGTGTAGCTCGTTAATAATAAAATTAGCTAAATCTGGTTTTGTTTTGAACATATCAAAATCATGATCAATAACAGCCGAAATTTTCTCTTTTAAGGATATTGGTCTATTCAAAACTTCAAGAAGTCCTTTAAAAAACAATTGAAGCATTTCCTCAAAAACACTTGAAAATAGTTTTTCCTTACTTCTAAAATAGTAATTCATCAAAGCACTATTCAAGCCAGCTTCTTTGGCAATATCACGAGTGGTTGTGCCGTCAAAGCCTTTTTCTAAAAAAACTTTTATGGCAGCTTCTTTAATTTTATCTTCTGCTGATTTTGCTAGGCACTTCATAACTCAATTGATTTGTATGACAAAGGTATAGAACAAAAAACTAAAAACAAATCTTTAATCAATAATTTTAATCAATTGATTAAAATTATTGATTAAAGAAAATTATCCCTTGGAATAATCTAATTGTGATATGAATTTGATTATTTCAACTGATAAATTTCACCCATTTTAGAAAGTTTCCCATCCTGATAAGCTACTTTGATAGCAAACTGATAAGTACTTTCAGCTTTAAAATCTTTGTCGGTATAATTATTTTCTTTGCTTGAAGCAATCATTTCTAAACCTCCGCCATCAACGGCTCTGTAAATTAAATAATGACTTACTGTTTGACTAACAATTGGCAACCAAGATAGATTTACTTGTTTTTTCTGTACATCAATTTTTGCATTGATTTTTGAAACAGTAGCATATTCTGTTTTCCTAAAATACTTCACCGGAATCGGGAAAGATTTTGGCGAAAGTAAGCCATCGTCATCTTTGGCAACTACGGCGTATTGATAAGATTTATTAGAAACCACAGATTCATCTTCATAAAGTAAAGTACTCGAAAGCGGATTCTTAGTAATTTCTTTGATAGTCATCCAATCATTATTCCCTTCTTTTCGGTAAATAATATGTCCGACAACATCTTCACTTTCGCTACCTGCGATGGATAAATTCACGCCTTTTTCTGTCACCAAAACGTCCTTAATTACTGGCGTGGTTGGTGGATTTTTATCAGGTAATTTTACGTTTAAGTATTCCGAAAAGGCAGAATGATTATTACTTAAATCAATGGCAACTACTTTATAATACACATTTTCGTTCAACATTTTATTGGCTAAAGTATCGGTAAAAGTATTACTCGAAATGCCGACAGGCGTTATTTGAGTGTAATACTTGTTTTCAGCTGTGTAAGAACGATATACTTTAAAAAGTGCAACATCAGGATTTTTAGGACTTTTCCAACTAAGTTTTACTCTTCCTAAAGAATCTGCCTTTCCGACTAAATCCGTCGGAAAAGAAGGCGGCAAACGGTCTTCAAAACCGCCAGCAATCGGCAAAGTATAAGCTAAATTGCCAGCAGTATCAACAGAAGCGATGATGTAGTAATCGCCAATGTAAGCTTGTGGTTCAGTATCTGTAAAACTTAAAGTATTAGGCGGAATGATATTTTGCGTTATCGGCTGAAAAGGACCGTTTACTGTTGGTCCACGTCCAATCACATAACCTTTAAAATCAGCTTCCTTTATTGTTTTTTTCCAAGTGAGCATAATCGCAGTATTATTGATATTTTTCGCTCTGAAATCATCAGGTGATTTTGGAGGCGTTAAATCTTTACCCATGGCAATAATGGTTTCAGAAGGCTTACTTTCTTCGCCGAAACTATCTATGCCACGAATGCGATAATAATACTTTTGGTAATTTTTAGCGAGACTGTCGATGTAAAAAGCTTTGTTTTCCCATTTGGCAAATTGTGCTTTCAATAAAGTATCTTTTGCTAATGTTTGTGGGTCGGGTTTTCCCATCACAAAAGGTGTTTGATTTACTCTCTTGAAGTTTTTGCCGTCATCGCTTTTTTCAATATAAAAAGCTGAAAAATCTCCTTCTGGACCTAATCTGTCCCAAATCAAGGTAGTTTTTCTATCGCCGTTTTCAGGTTTATCAACAAAAGGTGCGAAAGTCAAGAAACTTTGTCCAGCTTCCACAACCACTTGTGCGGTATCAAGTACAATTTTAATTTTGGTTGGCATTTCACTTTCCGCCAAATAGATTTTATAAGTATAAAGTGCCTCTTTTTTCTTGATGTTTTTATCCACAAAACGCAAACCTGCGGCATCAGCAGCCTTTTTTGAAAATTCAGCAGCCGTTAAAGTTGTGGCAAATCGAACATTTTGTTCTTGACTGATTTTTTTGATATTGAAAAAATCAGGCTTAAAATTTTTATCATTCGGATAACCGTACAACATTTCCCCGACGACACTTATTCCTTTTTCATCTTCTGCCAAACGACTTTTCATTTGCTCCAAAGTCCAAGGTTTTAAAGGTTTTGGCGTTAAAATTTGTCGAGTACCTTGTTGATTCTCTTTGCTATACTCAGTACGCTCGATAATGTAGCCACGCACAGTGCCAGCCAACCAGTAAGCAGGCATATTTGGCGACCAACGCAAAACCACAGAATCACGATAATTACGAGCCAAAAGCATGATTTTGGGCTTTTTAATCTTGCTTAAAGTATCTTTTTGTGTAGGATTTACTTTTTGAGAGAAAGCATTTTCCACAGATATAAAGCTGAAAAACAGGAGGATGAATGATATTTTTTTCATGTATATTTTAGCTTTGAGTTATCAGCCTTGAGCGATGAGTTTAATATTTTTTGATTTTCAAATTTTCATTAGCGAGCGAATAAATTCGCTCGCTAATGGAAAAGCATACAGCCTACCTATCACAATAAAAACAAGCAGGATTTGAAAAATAGCCAGCTACTCTTGCATTTGGAATATTGGCTGGAATTGCTTGATTAGACACAGGTGGGAGTGAAATTGGCGAAGCTCCCAACTGAATATCCTTCGTTACCGTTACTTGATTTGCTCCGGGATATGGCTGATAAGTTAAGTTTACTTTTACCGTTGAACCATTTTTACGCTTTTTGAAAATATAATAATCTACGGAAGTATAATCGCCAAAGCGGTCGAATGTGGCTGGATTATTCAGCAGTCCAGCATAAGAGGCTGTAATTCCAACGGTTTTACTGGCGAATGAAATTTCTGTATTTCCCGTTTTTCCCATTTGAGTTCTCCAGTTATTCCCAAAATATTGCTGATACATACTTCTTACTCTTTGTACTCTTTCGCCAAAACTTCGTACCGCCATAAAGTCATTGTAGGCAATAAAATCACTTTTTATGGTAAACTGATACGGTTTCGTTGGAGCGTCATTGATGGCAAAACCATAAATTCCTGATAAAAATACCATTTGCGAAGCCACCGTTTTACTGATGGAAGCATCCATCGAAATCATTTTACTACTGGCACTTCCGATTGACGAACCCAAACCATTTTCATCTTTTGTATTAGTATTATTGCCGTTGAGGATGTCTGAAATATTTCCATTAAAAGGGTCACGAACGCCAATATTTCCTAAAATGAAGGCTCTTCCCATCACAACACTTTTGCTGGGTTGATAGGCAATATTTCGTAAATCATTATAATTTGGACTTACTTGCCCGACATAACCATATTGAATTTCAGTAAGAATACTGTAAATATTACTATTCGCAAAGCGGTCAAATTCAGAAGTACCTTGACTAAACGCAGGAGTATTTACCGTTAGTAAAGCTGGTTGTAAAGCTCCTCGACTTGAGAATTTATGCTCTTTCATTTCTTCATCTTCAAAATTTTCAGTACCATCTGTTGGCACAGCTTTGATAAATAAATAAGCATTTGACTGTGGCGTAATTTCGTCTTCGTACTTACCGTTTTGGAAAGTTGTTGCAGCCATTTTCTCCTGAAAAGTATTGTATTGACTAGTTTTAAAAGCCAGTGAAAACATTACTTTATCGTTTTGTGCCGCTTTTTTATCAAGCGGTTTTAGGGCATTGAATCTAATCTGATAGGCGGCTGCATTGTTGCCAGAACCTGCATTTTGATAGGTTCTTTGAATAGCATTGGTAAAATTGGCGACCTCATATTTCTTTATTTTAATTTTATGCAATTCCAAACGATAGACTTTTGAATTTTGTAAACCCACAGGAATATCCGCTAAAATTTCACCCTGACTGCCTGCCGATGGAGCTTGGTATTGAATGGCTGTTTTCAAAGTATCACTGCCATTTTCGGCGATAAAGTAAGCTTTGAAATCGTACTCTTTTTGAAGAAAATTATTGGCATTAATGCCTTCTAATAATTCATCAGGAATATCGCCAGAAATGACGGCTTTGGTGGTTTGATTTTTCAAGAAGTAATTTTGCCCGTCCATCGGCCAAGTATAAGCCACATCTTCCCAACGAACAAAATCGGGTTGTTTGCCAGAAGTAAAAATATTTTCAGCTTCTTCAAAACGCTGTTCACGCACACCCGTTTCGTCAATATAAGGATTTTCAAGTCCGCCATTTACACGTTCCCAAAGGCGTACTTGTACTTTGAAAGCATAATTAGTTTCAGATTTCAAATGTCCGTTCAAAGGCAAAATCAATTGTTCGTTATTATTTACCCATTGTTTCGCACCAATTGCTGCAAATTTTTCATGCGTTTTCTGGTTCGTCAATGAATATTCTTGAGCGGTAAAGTAATACGTCCTCGGCTGACCGTCGGGTAGGGCAATGCTATAATCCGTATCCATACTCATATTGAAAACAGCTTGTAAATCTCCGTTGGTATCCACTTCTTTTTCTCCTTTTTTCGGACTCAATTCTGAAATTACTTTAATATCTGCCAAAGGGTCACCATTGAAAACAGGTTTACATTTTTGTCCGAAATCAAAATCAAAATCAGTATCAACTTTTACCAAACCAGCCAGTACTTCGCCTTTTACTCTGAGTCTGCCTTCGCCCCAAGTTGGCTCAGGCAAACCGCCCCAAAGCAAAGCTCCCGCCGTTAAATCCATCAATTTTACATTGAAACGTTTGCCAAAAACTTTGCCTGCTACTGATACTTTTCCGTTGGCATAAGCATAAATTTGAGCATTGGCATACCAGCCATAAAGCCCGACGATTTCTTGTCCGTTACATTTTAAACCTTTCGATAAAGCGGCATCAAAACCAGCAATCAAAGTAGCATCGGCTGATAATGGGCCAACGGCTACTTTCAAACGACCATCAACTCTTGCTCCTGCCAATAACCTAAAAGTCAGTGGATTTCCGATGGGTTCGCCGTCTTCGTTAAATTGCATTTCGCCTTTGGTTTTGGCGGCATCTACTACGTCGTTTCGGTTATCATTTACATTTTCTTTTGCCAATAAAAAGGTTTGTACTTCCGAAGGTAAATTTGGAATACCACCAATATCGTTTCCGAAAGCGAAGTAAGCTTTCGCTGCCAAATAGGCGTAAAGGGCATCATCTTCACTGCCCACTTGTAATAATTTAAACTCTACTTTTTGTTTGCCATCAGCTGGGTCGCCAATTTTTACGTGCCAAGTATCTGCAAAGTGCATTCTGAATGGAACAACTACTTTAGGAAAACCGGGAATTGGTTCTACTTCTACATCGGCATTCATATCAAAACTACTTGGCGTGATGGTTACAGAAGTTTGTGCCATTAACAAACATTGTCCGTTGCGAGTAGGGTCTTCGTCTAAACTCAATACTTTTGCTTTGCCCGAAGCTGTGAAATTACTGAACGCACCATTGGCGATACTTGCCTCAATACCCAAATTGGCAAGTATCATTTTTTTATCCGCCAAACTCATATAGACATTGGCTTTAATGCCATAACTTCCGAGCATCGGCGTATAATTGATGCCTGTGTTATTTGTGCCTGCACGAGTCGTTTGCGTGTTCGGAGCAACATCTTTAATCGTTTGCGACAAAGGCGTATTCATTTTCATATTAAAATAAATGCCTCCACCAAAACCTGAACACATTAAAGGAGGCACAACCGCAATACTTGGAGTGAGCAATACGCTGGCATCTACATATCCATAATAAAAACCTTTATTGCCAAATTGCAAAGTCGCTTTTACGGTGGCTACTTTCGGAATTTTTACTTTGGCAGAACCGATAAAACCTGTTCCATAAACGGCATCTTCATCAAAAAGGCGAAGTTCTCCTTCAACGGTTGCTGGGCCAACAGCCCCTTTTATCATGATTTTTTCGAGATTGACTTTAGAAAATGCGGGCGACATTTTTCCGTTTACGTAGCTGAGTTTTCCCAAAATTTCTACTTTGGTTTCAGCACCGACAATGGTATTATCATCACCGCCGACGTTTATTTTTACCCCAAAACCAAAACCGATGGCATCCAAACCTCGGTAAACAAATTTGGGTGGCGTTAATTCAATCGGGAAGCCTACTAAATTGGCTTTGTTTTCATCTTCAACAGGCGTGTAAGTAGGGAGAAAATCATCATTGAAAGACGGCCCGCTACTTTGTTTGCCTTTATCTTTTTCGTCTTTTTTATTATCCCACAAACCGCCCAAAAGTGTCCATTGTCCTTCGTCCAAATACAGTTCTTTTTCGCCCTGCATGGTTGGTTTTATTTTGGTATTCGATACTCTAAAATGTTCAAATTTCACCAAAGGAATGGCAATTGGGCTTTTTTGTGATAAACCAATACTGGCAGAACCGCTTAAATCTAAATCTATTTTTTTATTGTCTCCGTTAAATTCAAGCAAGAAATTAGAGTTTTTATCCAATTTCATTTTTGCCAACATTATCGGTACATCGTAGTTTTCTTTGGCATCAATCACAAACTGCATTGTATCTAAATTACTGCGGAGGTTGCAGGAATACGACAAGTAATCGTTACTAATCGGGAATTGAAGTTTGCCTTTCATCATGCCCAACTCAAAGCGATTTTGCACGATTTTGATTTTAAAATCATCAATTGAAAAACCCCAATCGCCAATTTTTCCCGTTGAATAATCCACCACTGGTTTATTGGTAGGTTCAATCACGGCAGTGATTTCGTTGCTATCGTCAATGATAAAATCGCTCGTGATAAAACCCAAACGTTGTTCGTTTGTACCTTTAAGTTTGGTGGGTAATTTTACTTCTGTTTTTTTCATGTAAAGCCCACGGAAAGTCATTCCACGGTCGCCTTTGTACTCGTCTGGCACATGAAAATCAACAGGATTTCTTTTATCTGAATGGTCATAAAAAGCATTTACGCCATTAATGGTAAAATCTTTTAGTCCATCTACCGTAAAACTTGGCATATTTACAGTAGCCACCCAATCGTTCCAAGTCAAGAAATCTGTGACCATTCTTGCCTTTACGTCGCCAGCGATTACTTTGCCTGTGCCGTCATCCAGTTTTAAGAATGAATCGCCAAAATTCAAATCCATCACGGCATGAACATGTTGTAAACTATCGCCTGCAATACGTGCATAAGTACCCGAATCGTCAGGATTTGGATATTTTCCTTGAATAAAATTGAAAGGTAATTCAGGGATTTTAAAATCATCTACCAAAATCAAATTGGCTTCACCTGCAAAAGCTTTGTTAGGAATCATGCAAACGTCCACTGCTGCCATTGAAAGAAATTGGTTCGCTTCGGGCATTTTTAGGTTGAACAATGCCCCCATATCTGCCCCATGCGGACTAAAACGCATATAATTGATTCCGATAAAACCTGCCTTTGTTGGTACGCCAACAGGCAATTTCACTGCCAATAAAGCATTTACTTTCTGGAGAGAGTTTTCCTCAATGGCATCCACATAACTACCAATATCAAAGCCTTGTCCGCCTTTTGCCAATTGTTTCCAAGTACTCATTTTGGTAATTTCTTTAGGGTCGGGGAAATTATATTGGGTATTATCGGCTTGGGCATCGCCACTGAAAATTTCATAAGCTACGTTGAAATTGATTTTCGTAAAAACCACTTTTATCGGGACTGAATTCCAAAATACTCGTCCTTTGCCATCGTAGCCATCTCCATTTTTACTGATTTCATCTACTTTCAGTTCAAATTTGCCCATTTTCAAGGTTTTGCCTACCAATTCTTCTTGTGGATAAATGGCAGTTTTATCAGCAGGCAATTGGGTGTCTTTACAAGAACTTGCTCCTACCAAAGCTACTTGTGCTTGGCGTGGCGGTGGTGGCGGTGCAGGAATCGCTGGTGGTATTTCTACATCAAAAGTACAGATTTGACTTTGCCCATCGTTTTGAAAAACTGCTTCGCCACTTTGGTCTTTTGCTACTACTCGCCAAACGTATTTACCCACCGTCAATTCTGGTTCGGCTTGGGTGTAATTCAATGAAGTACTTAAAATATCTTTTTCAGTGAAGGGATTTCCGACATTAAATTTAATGGCATTGTCCATCGCATCGTTCGGATTTTGTCCTTCAGGTACTTTCAGTAAATAAAAATCATATCGAATTTGAGCACCAGAAATATTCCCTACTGGTGGCGACCAAGTAAATACTTGTTGTTGTGGAACGTTCTCACGTTTGATCATTTTGTAACCACAAGAAGGCAAAGTAAGGCGTGGAGGTTCTACAAAAGTCAAAGGAATACTTTGGCATTGCCCCGAAAGATTTTGAAAACTTTCTACATTGGCATCATAAGGCACTGCGTAGACACAAAAATCATAATATCCTTGTGGAAAAATCCCTGAAAGTACAATTTGGTCTTTTGTTGCTTTATCAAAACCTACTACTTGCGTATTGTTAGCATCAATAAAGCCACTATTTTCTTGTCCAAAATTTACTTGTAAAGGTTGCCCAACTGGATTTAATAAAAGAGGAACATTGGGTTTGTAATTGGCGGACGTAAAAATCCGTCCTCCAGTAGAACGATTGGTGATTTGCCCCACAATTTTGATGGGCGTATTCACAGGTTCACCATTATTTGTGATTAAAACAATGGCCGCTTGTTTGTTAGGATTATCCACAAAGTCAACCACTCTGGGGCTAAATGGAGGCGAAAGTATCAGTTGAACTGTTACTTTTAATTGTTGAGCTTGCACCTTTTGAAAGCCCACAAGCAAGAGCAATAAGTAAATGAGTATTCGTTTCATCTTACTGTTGTTTATTATTTTAAAATGAAATACCATAACCAGCATTCATATATAATTCTGAGAAATTTCTGCGTTCGTTTTTATTGTCGGAATTGACAATCGTTGAAAGACTTACATTGAATTGTTGTTTTTTAGTCAAGCGATAAGTACCGTTCAAACGTGCATTGAAAGTACTTCCTGTATTTACTTGTTCCTGTGCATTTTGGGTATAATTCAGTGAAAGCGAAGTATTAAAATTATTCTTTTTACTTCCTCTTTGTGCAGCAAATGAAACGCCCATTGATGAGGTATTATAAATTGGCAAAAGGTTGCGAATGAATAATAAACCGGGCGTAAAAGTCATTTTCCGTGTCGGCATTCCATAACTGTAAGTCAGCGAGCCAAAGATGTTATTGAAGTCTGTGCGTACTTTTGAAATGGTGTTTAAATCGTTAGCATTTTGATAGGAAAGTACTCCATTTACGGCATGAGAAACCGTTCCAGAAGTTTTAAACCAACGGGGAGCAATCATCAAACTTTGGTTCAGTTGTGAGATTTTTACGGTATCAATAATCTGATTGGGGATGTTTTGTGAAGTACCATAATTTGAATAATTCACAGACAGACCGAGCGTTCGAGAAAACTGAATATTCAAATTGGCTGAACCAATATTGCGTGTAGTAGTGTATTCTTTTAGTTTGCTGACATTATCTTTCTGGATTCCATAAGTACCTGATAATTGTAATTTGCCTTGTAAAGCCGAAATGGAAGCAGCACCCGAATATTCTTCCATATCTGTATTAAAAAAATACGCTCCCATCGACTGGTAATCAGCAGAAATCAATTTGTATTGTCCTTGAATACTAAAAGTATTGAACTGCAAACCAAGCGTAGTTTCGCCAGCCCAGCCGAGTGAAGTACCTTTTCGGATGTCCACAATTTTGGTAATGAAGGAATACTTTTCTAAATCTTGCTGGTCAACCATTTCACGACGCACATCACGAGTGTATAAACTCACGCCAACATCACTTTTCCAAAAAAAGTGTTTGAAAAAAAGAAATTGCTGAGAAATACCAACTACTGTATTTTCATCAGGCGTTACTTTGCCGAAATCAGCAGGGAAAGTAACAGATTTTTCATTGTCTTTAATTTTTAAGAAAGTAATATCAAAATGATTTTGTGTAGTGCCAAAACCCAATTTTGCAGCAAACCCATTACGTTGATAAGCAGGCGTTAGCCCGTTTGGTAAATTTGGATTCGTTGGATTATTGCTGTCTAAATAGCCAATTTCTGCTTTTTGAAATTGTCCATAAATCACCGCAAAGCGAAGTTTGCCCGGATTCAATTCCAAACCAGCTCCATTAAAAAGCCTTCCACCCAAAGTATAAGGCGAAAACATCAAGTTTCTGTAACCCAAATGAAGCTTTGCCCATTTGTAGCTTGGACTTACACCAAATTGTTGAAATGGCCCAGCAAGCGAGCGAGATTGTTTGTTCAGTAAAAAGAAAAAAGGTAATTGAACGCCATAAAGATTGAGCGTTGGCGAAGCACTGAGTGTCCAAGAGAAAGGATCGAGACGAGTTTTTCCGCCCGATAAACTATTGTAAGTACCAATATTAACATTAATTCCTCCTGAAACCGAAATCGGTTTTTGATTTTTCAAGTTATTAAGGTCTTGTGAAAAACCTTTTTGCATGAAACACAGAAAAATAAAGAGGTATATTTTTTTCATCACCATTGATGTTTAAGCGTTGTTTTTACAACTGCAATACACATCAAAATTGAAAAATTAGCAGGAAGCTATCAATAGCACTTTTGGGGGATGACGGAGAATGAAAAAGAGAAGATTGGCTCAAATTTATTCAAAAAGTCGCATTCGTAAAGCTTTGGCAACGGCTTCGTTACCATTATTTACGTGCATTTTTTCATAAATATTTTTTAAGTGCGAGCGAACGGTTTCAACAGAAATAGAAAAGTCATGAGCAATCATTTTATAAGTATGCCCTTTTATCAGCAACTCTAGCACTTGCATTTCACGAGGAGTAAGCCCTAAATCGCTAGGAATTTTACGTTCTACTTTGAAGGTTTCTAATACTCTTCGGGCAATTTCTGGCGTCATCGGCGCACCGCCAGAAGCCACATTTTCGATGGCATCAATGATTTGTAAGGGTGAGGTTTTCTTCAATAAATAGCCATTTGCTCCCGAACGTAAACAAGCCATGAGTCGCTCGTCGTCGTCAAAAACAGTAAACATCAGCACAAATACTTCTGGAAAATGCCTTTTTACTTTTTCTACGCCAATAATTCCACCTTCTCCCGGCATATCAATGTCCATTAAAATAACGGTTGGCACTAGGTTTTTTACTTGTTCTATTACTTTATCACAATTTCCAAAACCGCCTACAACGTTCATATTGGGCATTCCTTTCAAGAGTAATTCTAGGGAATTTCTCAGTCTTTCATTGTCTTCATAAATCAAGATTTGATGCATTTTCTTGGCAGATTGTTTAAAATTAGGAGTCAGGATTATTGATGTGTTTTTGAATGATGATTCTTTTTCACTCAAAGTAAATCAATTTTGTGGTTTAAAATAAAAACAAATTACGCCATCAATATCGCCAAAGTCAATCCCCTATTTGTGTGAGAGAAACCACTAATTTAACCTCCGTACCAATACCTATTTTTGAGTAAACGGTCAGTTTACCTTTCATTTTACTGGCTCTGGCTCGCATATTTCGTAATCCGTTGCCTTCAATGTTGGTATTTTCGAATCCTTTTCCATCATCTCGAACAATTAATTCCAAATTGCCTTTTACTTTCAAAATCGAGATTTTCACTTGTTTGCATTCAGAATACTTGGCTAAATTATTCACGGCTTCTTTAGCAATGAGTAAAAGATTTCTCCTAAAATCCATTGAAAGTTTTAAATGACCGATTGAATCATCTACTTCAAATTCATAATTGATTCCTTTAGCTTCAAAAATTTCAGCACCAATTCTTCGGATTCTTGCTGTTAGCTGCCCAACTGTGTCACGGTCGGAACGCAAACTCCAAACAATTTCTTCTAATTTATTTTGTAGCGAAGACGTATCTTCCAAAATCGTATTCAAATATTTCTGAGCAGTTGGTGAGTCTTTTACTTGATGTTGAACTAAGGTAGAAAGAATGGAAATACTACTTAAAGTTGCGCCAACATCATCATGCAAATCTGCTGAAATTTCGGTTCTGAGTTGTTCAATTTTCAAGATTTGATTAATTCTGTAGCGATAAAAAACATAAGCTATCAACGACAAACACATCAAAATCAACAACTTAAACCAGATTGTTTCTATAAAACTCGGCTCAATGGTGAAGGTAATCAGGTACGGTTTTTTACTCCAAACGCCATGATTTGTACCAATTGAAACTTCTAATTGATAAGTATTGGGTTGTAAATCAACAAAAACGAGTCGATTATTCGTGCCATTATTCACCCAATTTTGATTAATACCAAGCAAGCGATACCGAAATTGATTTTTTGCTGCTGGAGCAAAATTTAAGGGTGAAAAACTCAGACTTAAATTGTTTTGGTAACGCAACAATTTAACTAAAGCTGATTGATTTGAAATCTTTGTACCACCCAGTGTTTCAAAAGTACTCAGGAATACGGCTGGCTCTTCGCTTTTGGCAAGTTCATTAATTTTTAAAATATTGATGCCATTCTTCTGCCCTATCCACAATTTACTTTCATTATCTAACAAAAAACCGTTGCTGGTATTATTACTAATTAAACCATCTTCTTCGATAAATTTCGCATATTGTTTGAAATCTGGACTAAAACGAAGTAAACCATCAAAAGTACCGACCCAAATACTTCCTTGACTGTCAACATCTATTTTGGCAAAATAATCATCAGGAAAATTATCTTTTGCTTTATTGACTTCCAATTCCGACAAAATTTTCCCTTCGTTATCCAGCACATTAAAACCACCGTAGCCTGAAGCAAATATTTGATGATTCCGATTAGCCAATGCCAAAAAGTAATCTCCAATAAATTGATTATGCCTTTTGATATTCTGCTTTAAATCAGCCACTTGTATAAATCCTTGTTTCTTTTCATCAAAATAACAGATTCCAAAACCAGGAGAATACCACGAAGCTAACCAGACTTTCCCATCATCTGATAGCAACATATCATTGACAAGACTTTTTGTCCAAAATTCATTCTTTACTTTATCGTTCCATAACTTCAACGTTTGTTGTTCAGGATAAGAAAATACTTGTATAGGCTGATATTCTGAACTTAACCAAACCTGATTTTTACGATTGATACAAATAACCTTAATATTGGAAGAAATCGAAGGAAAAATTCGTTTCAATGCTTTCCCATTTTTCGGTAATTGATAGATGCCTTTTGTGGTAGCAAGCAATAAATCACCTTCTTGCGTTATTGCCATTTTATTGACGGAAACTTCTGAAGGTAAATCTAATTTCGTGAACGTGCCATTTTGTTGATGATACTTCAAAATCCCCGAATGCGACAAACCCAAGTAGATTTCTTTGGAATTTGGTTTCAAAAAAGCATTAATCGTTACTGGTAGCTGTACTACTGAAGGAGGGATAAAAATTGTTTCACAACTTTTTTTCCCATTCTGATATTTCAATAAACCAGCGTCACTAGCAATCCATATTTTTTGTAATTGATTGTCTAAATAAAGAGCTGTAAATCGTGGTTTTATTTGACTAAATTGGTCGATATACGAAAATTTTTGGCTGAAAATATCGAAAGTATATAAACCACCCGAAGTAGCCACCAAACACTTTTGTAAACCTAAATCTTTATAAAAAAGCACATCATTGATTTCGGTATCGTTTAATCCTTCTTGATACTCCTGAATACTTTTCGTATTGATATTCAAGGCAATAAGCTTTTTTTGCAAAGTACCTAAGTAAAAAGAATTCCCATATTCTGCAATTGTCCTTAAAGTAATTGACTTAGGAAAGGTTTTAAAAAGTACAGGTTTTCTACGTTTTTCATCAAAAAAATAAAGCTTATTCAATGCCAAAATCCATACTTTTTGTTGGCTATCTTGAAAAAAACGAATAGAAGTAACGTCTTCAGCGGTATTGGTGAAAAGTCTGAATAAATGCCAACGTTTATTTTTTTCGTCATAAAACTTGGCGTGATGAAAATCACCACACCAAATTCTCTTTTTAGCATCTACAAAAACATTATTGAAATGGTCATTATCAGGATTATCATCCGACCATTTGGGAGAAGCAATTTCAGTAGCAGTAAGCGTTTCAGTATTAATATTAAAAATACCAGTTGATGAAAGCGAAACAATCAAATGCTGGTCATCAAGTAGGCTGATTTTTTCTGCAAAAGCTTTTGGACCAATACTCAAAAACTCATACCCATCATAGCGAAATAATCCTTTTCTGGTAGCCAGCCACAAAAAGGCTTTTTTGTCTTTCGCCAAATGATATACTTCGTTGGTTGGCAAACCGTCTTTGGTAGAAATAGTTTCAAGCTCATTGACCTTGATTTGAGCAACGTTTTTTTGTATATTTTTCAAATAGAAAAACAAAAAAAAGATTACACAAATAAAAGGCTTACTGTACATCATCTAGTTTTAAATAAAAACTTTACACTCTTTTCTTTATCACCTCAATCTCATTATCAATTAAACCAACAGCTAAACGCTGATGGTCTTTATAATTAAATACTTGTCCATCATTTCTTACTTTTCCGATGGCAGAAAAATCTAAAGTTTCAATCAACCAGCCAATTTCTTGTGGTTTTTTGGTTGAAATAATTCCTTCTTCAGGCATTTCTTTGTCGGGTGTGGTATAAAATCCTGCAAAACCGTAGTTAATATCCACCGCTGGCGACCAAGCTGCATTGCCAACCGTTTGCGAAACAATGGTAAAAGCCTGATTTTCCAAAGCCCTAGCTCTCGCTCCAACATGCACACGAGTAGCTCCACGAATGGTTTCGGTACAACTTGGGGCTAAGATTAAAGAAGCACCAGCCTGAGCAAGTAGTTGTGAACCCAAAGCAAATTCTACATCATAGCAAATCTGAATCCCAAATGAACCCCATTCAGCTTCGAAAAGTGTTAGAATTTTAGGTTCAGCAGCATCTATTCCCCATTCTTCATTTTCAAAACGAGTCATGAAAAATTTGTCTTGAAAACCAACCAAACCTTTTGGCGAAAACACAAAAGCACGATTAAAAATCTTCGAATTTTCGAGTACTGGAAAACTCGGTGCTACAATAATTACTTGGTGTTGAATGGCTAAACTTGCAAAAAAATCACAAAATTCTTCTTTCAAATTTTGTAATTCTCTTACCTGCTGATGAATATTTGCTTGAATTTCTTCAGCAAAAATGCTTACTAATTCCATCGAGCCATATTCAGGAAAAAGTAATAATTGTGCTTTTTGTTGAACAGCATTCAAAATCCAATTTTCAGTATGTTTACGCCAATCTTCTAGGCTTGCATGTTGGCTAATTGGATATTGTGCTGAAGCAAAAGTAACCTTCATAGATGTTAATTTATAAATCCCGTTTCCAATAAATCATCGTCTTGGGCGTTGAAACGCTTTCATTAATATCTGGCCATTCAAAAGTACTCTGTAAAGAAAAATCCTTTTGATAGCCTCTTTTCAACCAAAAAGCATCATTTGGACGATAGTTTTCAGGTTGTAAAGGATGATTTTCGCCACGGTCAACCGCACAAAAACAAGTAGTTTTAAAATTACCAAAGCTTCGGGCGTGAGCTTCACGCTCATCAAAAAAGCGATGTCCTAAGCCTAAACCTCTGTACTCTTTCAACAAAATACTTTCGCCAAAATAAAAGATTGAATCTATCGCTAAACCTGCTTTTTCAAAAGGTAAACGAACTTCTGGAGCTTCGTCTGTCAATGGAATACAGGTGGTCGCACCAACCATTTTAGTACCGTCGTAAACTGCAAAAAGCAATGCTTTTTCAGCTTGAGCATATATTTTCAAATACTCCATTTCATAAGCTACTGAACCTTCGTAAAGGTAAGGGAAGTCACGAAAAACGGTTATTCTCAAATTCGCTAAATCTTCAAAGACAGTTGTAATTTCTGCTCCTTTTTTTTGAATAAATGAAAGTGTTTGCATACAATTTTACTTTATTCAGAAACTAATTTAATCCACAATGGAAGATTGTAGTAAGTAGTTACTCGACTGATTTTACCATCTTTCAAACCCAAAAAAGCTGCTGCTGGTAAAATATATGTTTGATTATGTGCCTCTGGCAATCCTTCTTCGCCTTTTTTATAAATTCCGTTTACAACAAACTCAATAGCCACTCGTTCGCTCGTTGGCTCATTAAAAAATACCATTTCGGTTAGCGTTTCTTCGTAAGACTCATCCATGTGTTGTAGGAATTCTGTGAATAATTCTATACCAATTCTTGGCTCGCCTTGGTTGGGTTCGTGGCGAACTTCTGGGTGTAAAAGAGCTAGCATTCCAGCCCAATCTTTGTTATTAAAACAAGCGTAGTATTGTTTTACAATTTCTAAAGAAGTCATTTTTATAAAAGTTTAATGAATAAATGAATTACTTGTTTATGAATACAAATTATCTGTAATTAATGTTTCAAGCTACCAATACTAATATACTTTTTTCCCCTTTTTAAGCCAAATGCCCCAAGTTTTATCGTAAGCATGTACTTCATCCGTAACACCTTTATCGTTAACAAGTACTTGGCTTTGATTTTTCCATTCAAAAATTCCTCCGTACAAATTATGAACGTTGGTAAAACCTTGTTGCAAAAGTTTTTCAGCTACTTTCTCGCTTCTATAACCTACAGAACAATATACTACAATTGGCTGATTTTTGGGAATGTTTTTTAAATACGATAAATCTAGTTTTTCATAACCTATTAGTTTAGCATCTTTCAAATGACTGATTTGATATTCTTTGGGTTCTCGGGCATCTAATAAAAGTACTGTGTTGTTTTTCTTAGTCAATTCATTTACAGACATTTCGGGAACACTGTGTGAAAGTAAGGTTTTTAATAAAAGCTGATAAGCTGTATTTTCAACCTGAATACGCTGAGCAACTGAACAAAAATCTACACTGATAAAAAACAGCAAAGTAATTAGTTTTTTCATGCTATCAATAAAATTTGGGAAAACCATAATTATCAAAATATTACAAAATAAACATCATTGGATTAATTAAGATAAGACCTTACAAAGAATGTAGTTTACATTAGCTAATTTTAAAGAATCTGTAAAGGTCACGATTGTTAACACACAAGCATTATCTTCAATTTTTTATTAAAAGCCCTCATGAAACTTATACTCTGTACGTTTTTTATCATATTTTGTTTTTTAGTCCCGACAAAAAATTTAGACCAGCTTACCATCAATAAAGTTCAAGTAATTGGTTCACATAACAGTTATAAAGTTGCTATTGATTCAAAACTCTTTCAGTTACTTCAACGAAATAATGATAGTGATTTATCTGGTTTAGAATATAGTCATCCTCCTATTTCTAGTCAACTCGACTTAGGTTTAAGAAATTTAGAAATTGATGTTTATTCAGATTCACTCGGTGGAAAATATGCCAATCCGATGGGTTTAAAATTGGTTAAAAATCAAGCTCCCTTCGATACCGAAAAACAAATGTTAATGCCGGGTTTCAAGGTTTTTCATGTACAAGATATAGATTTTAGAAGCCATCATCCACTTTTCAAAGATTATTTAATCGAACTAAAAAACTGGTCTGATAAAAACCCAAATCACGAACCAATTTATATCACCATCAATGCCAAAGATGATGAAATTAAAAAAGCAGGATTTGTAGTGCCAGAAAAATTTACAGCAAAAACATTTGATGCTCTTGAAGAAGTATTAAAAAAGTACTTGAGCACATCAAAAATCATCAAACCTTCTGATATTCAAGGACATTACTCAACATTAGAAAATGCCGTGCAGAAGTTTAATTGGCCAAAACTAAAAGATGCACGTGGAAAATTTATTTTTATCTTAGATGAACAAGACGAAAAAAGAGAAATGTTTATCAAAGGACATCCATCACTAAAAGGAAGAATAATGTTTGCCAATGCTCTTCCCAATACTCCAGAAGCAGCCATATTAATTTTAAATGACCCCAAAAAGAATCAAACATTAATTAAAGAATATGTGTCAAAGGGTTACATCGTCAGAACTCGTGCTGATGCAGAAACCGTTCAAGCTCGCCAAAATGATTATTCTCAATTTGAAGCTGCTAAAATCTCAGGGGCTCAAATCATTTCTACAGATTATTATCTAAAAAGTACTCACTTTTTATCTGAATATAGAGTATCTTTCGAGCGGGATGCCTTTATCAGGAAAAATCCATTATTTAATTAGTAAATAACAATTGGGTAAATTAAGCTCAATTTGTAATTTTGAATTCGTAATTCTTCATTCAGTATCTCTACTATTAGTTTAATTGATTTCCCTTTATCAAATTAACAATTCTACATTTTTAAACACGAAATCTTGTTGGTTTCGGCATTATGTCATGAGTAAACGAAAAACTATTTTGATACCGCACAAGCTCAAAATTTCTTTTCGAAGTATAAAGTAAAACTGCCAAAAAATTAAATTATACGATTAGCAAATAATATTGTTAATCAGGTATTTGATAAAACCTATCGTATTTATTTTCGCTAAAAATGAATATCGTTTTGTTTTATCTCAATACAATAGCCGTCCGATTGAGTAGTGAGTTATCATCATTTTGAAAAATTAAAACCGCCATTTACCAGATGAAATCTTCCTCAATTAATTATCTATCAGAAGTAATATTGAATTCGTTAGAAGGCAATGTTTACATTTTAGATAAAGAATTCCGTTTCATGTATTTTAATGAAGCTTATGTAAAAAATTATGTCTATAGTTTTAACGAACTACCACAGCTTAATGAAGTTAGCAAGGTAATAACATCTCAGAAACAGTTTTTTATTTCTTTGACCCAAAACTACCAAAACGCATTTGAAGGACGTGAAATAAGTATTGAACCCAAAAAACTAAAACATAAGTTTACGCCAATTCAAGACGAAAATGGCGAAATTTCAATGATTTTAGTTCAATTTTATTTACCAGATGATATTAAGCCTTTTATTGTTGAAAACAGCCTTTATTCAGAAAGCCAATATCATGAAGTAATCAACCTTATTAGTGATATTATCTTTAAAACAGACGAACATTGGCGTTGGACTTTCCTAAATGATTCATGGAATAAAATTCTTGGTTATAGCAATGAGGAGTCGTTAGGAAAACCTTTCTACGATTTCATGCACCCTGAAGATGCTGCCCAAAAAGAACAACTTTTCGATGCACTTATTCGTGAAAAAAAACCTACCAGTAAACATCTCGCTAGATTTATCACCAAAACAGGTGAAATTAAATGGATTAAAGCTTCGGTAACTTTCATTTCAGATACTAAAGGATTTGTAATTGGTGCTACTGGTACTTTAAGAGACATTACCCGACAAAAGGAAAATGCTCATATCTACGAATTACTCTCCAACAATGTTAAGGATTTGGTGTGTATTCACGATTTAGAAGGCTCTTTATTGTATATTTCGCCTTCTATCAAACAAATTACAGGTTATGAACCTCAAGACTTAATTGGCAAAAAACTCTCGGATTATTATCATCCAGACGATTCTCAATTAGTTGATAAAGAACTATTACCTTTTGCTGGAACTACTTCATCCTACATTAGCTATCGTTTCAGAAATGCCGATGGCGAATACGTTTGGCTAGAAACAAACTCTAAAGTATTTTTTGATGATTACGACCTCACTCACCGCATCATTACTTCTTCAAGGGAAATCAACGACAGAAAACGTACTGAAGAAATTTTAATGACTTCTTTACAAAAAGAAAAAGAATTAAATGATTTAAAATCGCTTTTTGTCAATGTTGCATCACATGAATTCAGAACGCCACTTTCTACAATTCGTTCAAGTACTGAGATTATTCAGTTGATAGATCAAAACCAAAATCCGCATATCAACAAGCATGTTAATATTATCGGTAGCCAAATTGATAGAATCACGAGTTTGATGAACGAAATATTGATTGTTGGAAAAATTGAATCTAACAATTTGAGTTGTAACAAAGAACGTGTAAATGTTATCGAACTGGTAAAATCTTGTTTTGAAGGACAAAATGCCCTGCAAAAAGACGGTCGTACAATTGAATTTAAAGTAACAGGTACACCTACCATTGCAGAAATAGACCCACTCCATCTCAATCTCATCCTTGATAATCTGGTTTCAAATGCCTTTAAATATTCAAGAAATCGCCCAAATCCAATACTAAGTTTGTCATTCAATGAAGATTCCTTTGAAATTACTATTCAAGATTTCGGCATTGGTATTCCTTCAGAAGTACAAAACAAAATCTTTAATTCATTTTACAGAGCCAGCAATGTTGGGCGAATTGAAGGAACGGGTTTAGGTTTAGTAATTGCGAAGAATCTTGTTAGGCTAAATGGAGGTAAACTCAATTTTGAGAGTGAAGAAAACAAAGGTTCAACATTCATCCTTCATTTCAGCTATTTATAATAAAATGATGATAATAATTGTCGGAGTAAAAAAGAGGTGAACAATCAAAAAAGAGCATTTATAATTTTTGTTATTAATGAATAAATAAGTAATTTAGCCAAAAGCGTATTTCTTAATAATTATCAAAAAATGAGTAACATTTTCCTTAGTATAAATTTATAAATTACTGAATAAGCTATAAATATTAATCAATTATTTGAGGGTATTTACAGTATTTGAAAGAACTCCATTATTAAACTTATTATTTAAATCTACTGATTGCATAATACAACCTCAATCAGTCAATAAAACAAATTGAGTTATTAAGTTTTAAAAACTTAGGTACTCGGTACGATATTAATAATTCAGTCTCTTTAGTATTATTAAAAGAGAATCTGATTTCTATTAATAAAATTTTGAAACGAAATGAATAACATTCCCCAAACCTTAATTGTAGATGACGAGCATCTCAACAGAATTTTACTTTCTCGTTCACTGCAATCATTTAATATAACTTACAGCGAAACCACCGATGGTCAAGAGGCTATAGCTTGGATAAAACAATCTACAGAAAAAAAACTCATTGTTTTATTAGACTTGAATATGCCTGTAATGGATGGTTACGAATTTCTATTTTACTTAGAAAGCAATCCTGAAGAATTTTTAGATAAACATATTGAAATCATTATCGTATCAGCAGCCAGCCAAAATAGTTTTGATGAGTTGTGTAATCTAGCTGGAATAACTTTAAAAACTGCAGCATATCTCGAAAAACCTGTAAGTAAAAACAGATTACAAGAAGCCCTTCTTCTTGCTTCTAATAATTTCGATTCAGTTCTCTAATCAATATAACATAGATGTTCTTCTACATCAAAAAGGCTCTTAGACAAAAGTGTGGTTTTTGATTTATGATTAACAATATTTTACAAAAACAATTATGACTAAAATCGTATTGATAGAGGATGATTTTTTACTTGCAGATAATACAAAAACAATTTTAGAAATAAGCGGATTTAGTTGCTTTGTTGCAGAAGAAGGAGAAATCGGGATTCAATTAATTGAAGAAGTTAAACCTGATATAGTTATTTGTGATATTATGCTTGGCGAAATGGATGGTTATGAGATTCTCAGAATCATCCGTTATGAAAAAGGGTTGGTCAACCTTCCTTTTATTTTTCTTTCAGCTAGAGCAGATATATCTGACAAAAGAAAAGGAATGAATTTGGGTGCTGATGATTTCCTGACGAAACCATTTACTACCAAAGATTTAGTAGAGACAATTAATTCTAGGTTAGAAATTAGTTCTCTCAAAAAAGCCTCCGCAGATGTAGAAATCAGAAAAAATGCTACTGATATTTTTCTGAGTATCTCTAATCATGAATATCTTACTCCACTAAATGGTATTGTCAATTTCACAGATTTGATGTCTGAACATATTGATAATTCTGATCTATTAGACATCAGCGAGCTTCAAGTACTGATTGATGGCATTAGGCTTTCTGGAAGTAGAATGCTCAGAATTACAAGAAAACTACTTTGGTACAATCAATTAATCAGCGGTATAAACCCTTGGAAACATGCCGCTAAAGAACAAGTAGATATTGTAAAACTTGAAAATAAATTATTCAATCAACTTAGAAAAAGTAAACCTACAGATTTCCATCTGATTGCTAGTCATAAAGCCTTGCCACTTGAAGGCTACGATAGCATTTTTCTTGAAAACATCCTTTCAGAACTGTATCAAAATATCATTCAATTTGCGAATGTAGATTATAGAATTTATTCTGAAATACTCACTACCGATTCAGAATTGATATTGAATTTGAAAAATCACTTTCTGGGTATTTATGAAATGGATACTTTGGCGATAAAACCTTTTTACCAAGCACATATTACCAAAGATAAGAATGGCACAGGTTTAGGTTTATACATCGTAAACGAATGGGTAAAAAGTATTGGAGGGCAATTAGAAGTAACCTGCACGAATAGCATTTTTGAAGTAAATATTACTTTGCCAAGAGTACTGAAATAGTTTTCAGAAGGATATATCAAAAAAGGCTAACCAGAATATCTGATTAGCCTTTTTTGATTATTAATCCACTTATTTTAACTGAATAATCTTAAACTCCGAACGTCTGTTGGTTTGATGTTGCTCTTCAGTACATTCTATTCCGTCGGCACATTCGTTTAATAATTGCGTTTCGCCATAACCTGAAGTTTCAAATCTGTTAGCAGCAATACCTCTTTTTACCAAGTATTGAACTACCGAAGCTGAACGATTTTCAGAAAGCGTTTGGTTGAATTCTGTTGTAGCTCTACTATCAGTATGAGAACGAACTTCGATTCTCATATTCGGATAACGGCGCATCAATAACAACAATTTATTCAATTCTTTAGCAGCATCAGGACGAATATTATACTTGGTATAATTGTAGTAAATGTTGTCGATAGCAATGACATCACCTTCTTCAAACATGGTTAAATTAGTGTTGATTTCTTGTGGGTCGTCTTTTCCTAATTTATCTATTTTATTCCCTTTTGAAGCAAAGTTATCTTTAGAAGCATCTATCGTATATTCACAACCTTCACAAATTTCAAACTGATAACGTCCACTTGCGCCAGTCACAACAGTTTGTATCGTTCCGTCGCATTCATTGGTAAGTGTGACTTTTACACCAGCTAACGACGATTTATCTTTCGTAGCTGTTACTCTTCCTTTTACAGTTTTAGTGGCAGGGCAAGGAGAAGTATTCTTAGAAATCGCAACTTCAGTACTGTCAGTCATTAGTACTCGCATCAAGGGAATCTCAAGCGCTCTCAGCATATTACTTTCTGTACTTGTAAACGAAACACTATTGGGCAAATAACTATCTCTACTTGCATTAAAGGCAAATTCTTTGTTCAAATCAATACAAATTCTAAATGAACCATTTGAATCTGTCTTTTTCATTACTGTTTTGCCATTTTCAACTACAGCAACATCAGTATTATCTAAAGGCATTTTTGAATCTGCATCATATACAATTACTTGCAATTCTTGACATTCTGGTTTTTCATCACATTCACGAGTAAAACGGTAAATATCATCATCAGTTCCTCCACGTTTGCGGTTTGAAGAGAAATAACCTGATTTACGTTCACCATCTGTAATCAATCCAAAATCATCTTTACTTGAATTGATTGGCATTCCCATGTTTGAAACAGTACTCAATACTTTTGTTCCTGAAAGTTTCACATAAAAAATATCTAAATCACCTAACCCGGGATGACCATCTGAAGAAAAATATAAATTTCCTCTTTCATCTACGAATGGAAACATTTCATTTCCTAAAGTATTAATGGTTGGCCCCATATTAATAGGTTTTCCAAATTTTCCATCATTGTATTCGCAAACATAAATATCAGTTCCACCATAACCTCCTGGCATATCCGAAACAAAATACATCAGTTTATTATCTTTTGTAAGCGAAGGATGCCCTGTTGAATAATCGTTATTATCAAATGGAATTTCTTTGATATTTACCCATTCTCCACTTTTTTCTTCGGCAGTATAGATTTTCAATTTGTTAACCTTATCAGTTGAAGTTTTGTATTTACCGTTATTATAATTGTTTCTGGTAAAAATTACTCTTTTGCCATCACTGGTAAAAGTCATTGGGCCTTCGTGATATTTGGTATTTAAGCTTTTGCTAAAACTTTCCGTTTTTACGCCCGGAGTTTCTACAAAATTTCGGTAGATATTTGAACCACTGAATGTTCCAATTGTTCTGGTATCATTGGCAGTTGGTGCAGTATATTCATCTTCGCCAATGGCTTTTGTTTTTTTCCCAATTTTCAATTTATCATCCGCAGAACTTCCTAAACCAGCAGGGGTTGTCACCGTCAATTGGTTAATATCACTTAAATAATACATATCTAAGAAATGTGAATTATCCCAAGAAAACATTCTTTTTAAACCAATTTCATTTACTCTGCTTGAATTAAAAACCAATCCATTTTTATAATACATCGGACTAAAATCAGCATGGTCTGTATTAATTGACAAGTAATCTACTTTATAACAAGTAGCATTTCTGTTTAAAACATCAACATTTTTATATAATTTCTGGAAACCTCCGCTTCTTTTATCTGCGATTTCTACTTTTGAATATTGTTCATAAACATCTTGTGCTTCCTTGTATTTTCCATTAGATGCCAAGGCTTGTGCATAATATAAATATACTTTAGCGTCAGCACCAGAAAATGCAGTCCCTTTTGATACCAGTTCATGATAAACCCTCTCTGCGTTTTGTGAATCACGCATTTGTCTGTATGAATAAGCTAATTTTATCATCGCAGCCTGTCGGTCTGCATCCGACAGTTTACCTTTTAACACCTGTTCGAACAATTCAGAAGCATTTAGGTAACTCATCTGCTTGAAATGATACTCCGCATCTTTTAATGTCTGAGCAATCGTACAGGCTGTTGCAAGCAACACCATACAGAAAGTGAGTATAATTTTATTCAAATTAATCATCGTTTTAAATGTTTTACTAGCTATGGTTTTTACTAGAAGGTTTCTCTTTGGTTGTGAGTTTGTAACTCTTTCAGTATTGATTTTTTAAAAATAGCGTGGTGTAAGAATTTTCGTTTTACGATAACCAAATTCATAACGAAGCATAAATTCATGCGAACCTTTTTGTAAGCTTTTTAAACCATTAATTGCATAATCATAAGCATAGCCAAAACGAATTTGGTCGGTAGCTTGTACTTCCAACATACCAATAACTGCATCACCATTTTGGTTAGTAAATGGTGAAGAGAATTTCAAGTTATTGGTTCTCCAAGAGCAACCTAAAGAAATTCTATCGTTATACCAAAGGTTCATGTTTAAATCAAAAGAAGCTGCATCACGAGTAACTTTTGATAAAAAAGAAGGCTTTAAAGTAAACGAACTCCCCAATGGAAACACATAACCCAACATGACAAAATAATGACGTTCCTGGCGAGAGGCTGAATCGGTAGCTGTACCAGTCTGCGTACTTGTCAACTTATTTCTCATCAAACTAGGACATGAAAAACCGATATAACCACGGTCGTCACTCAAAAATACCCCAGCTCCAAAATTTGGGAGCCATTTATTAAATGAATAAGTAAAAGCTTGATCACCAGTTTGAGTCGTTAATGTTTGTGTTAGATTTCCAGAAATACTAGTTGCGCCAGCCTGAATGCCCATTGCCAAAGTAGCTCTTTGAGTAACTTTTACTCTGTAGGCATAAGAACCATACATTCCAACATTCCTATAATCCCCGATTCTATCATTATAAGCTTGGAAACCAACGCCAACTTTTTCTCCATTGATTGGGCTATCTATTGAGAAAGATTGCGTTGTAGGTGCACCAGTAATATTTATCCATTGCTGTCTGTGGACAACTGTTGCACTGAGTACATCACGGCTACCAGCATAAGCAGGGTTCAAGGGTAGCATATTGAACATATACTGAGAATATTGAACCTCTTGCTGGGCCCGAACCGAATGTACAGCGATTATTAACAACAATGGGGCTGTCACATATTTAATTCTTGAAAGCAAACCTTTGAACTTCATGTGATTCAAATTTAAGTTTTTTATGTTTTAACAGAATTTCAATTCTGTTCTAAGATTAATTGGATTTCATTTGTTGCCATTCCATATTTGAAATGGCAACAAACGTGGTGTTCTATCGAGAAATTGTCATGTAACGTACTGGTTCAACATTTACAGGCAATGCTACTTTATCACCTGATACTCGTTTGTAAACCGTTACTACATAGAAATAAGTACCAGAAGGTAAACCATCGCCAACTTCTATTATTCTTAGTCCAGTATTTGGCATTCCGTTCCAATCATTTTTATAGTCTGTAGAAGCATACACCAAACTTCCCCAACGGTTATATACTTCTAGGTTGGCTCTTTCATCTGGGTTAACGCCATCAATTACAAATGTATCGTTGATACCATCACCATTTGGCGAGAATCCATGAGGAATTGATATTACCGTAATTTTCTTAGGGAATACCATTGGCGTTGGCGACGATTCCAAAGGTTTATCATCTTTATTTGGATCTGGATTAGCACCATTTACTGATAAATCTGTTACATCAACTGGAGTACTTTCTACACTCACAGCTTTTGCATGAGCAAAAGTGAACAATGTATCAATCAAAGGTTTGGTAACATTTACCACATAAGTTATCACAATGCTGTCTCCTACTGCCAAAGCCGTATTTTCTGCCATTGTAAGAACTGTGTCTCTTCTTCCATTAAAAGTAGTATTCAAAACAGCGTTTACTCCTCTCACAAGTGTTGGTCTTCCTAAAATAGTCCATGACCCAACTTGTTTGCCAATCGTCGTTTCTAAATCATTACTCAATGTAACTTTATTCAATAATACAGAACCGTAATTTTTAGCAACCAACGTTAAAGTAACATTGTATGAACCATCCGATTGAGCTACAGTATCTGTTACAGCAGCTAAAGCAAGACCTATTGAAGCTTGAGAATTTAAACCATTTTCTTTTTTGAGGATTACTGGCGTTGCAACGTTGTCATTATTTGGATTAGCATCCTTGTTTACATCAGGACTTACCCCATTGGTTGATACATCAGTGTATAATTTATTATCAATTCCAAGTCCTATTCCAACTGCAACGTTATTGAAAACAGAATCTGTAGCAGCGGCAACATTAACTCTTACCGTTAAATTGATGATAGCAGAATCTCCTCTGAGCAATGTACTTAGTGAATCAACTAATAAATTGGTATTAGTGCCTTTACCAGTATAATTTGGATTGATAGTAATACCAACTTTCGTACTTGTTACGATTGGATTTCCTATCAATACTGCACCTTTAAAAGTAAATACACCATCCAAACTATCTTTAACACTCAGTTTCTTAATATCAAAAGCACCCATATTAACTACTCTGATTCGGTAAGGAACAGTCCAAACATTAGCAGAATCACGTTTCAAGCCAGTTGATACAAGTTCTTTCGCTAAACCAATTATTGTACTTGGCGGGACTAAAGGCACTCTTGTAATACTTGGAATCGCATTCACATTTGTACCATCACTAGATTTTGCAGTAAGTACTTCAGTATTAGGGCGAGTTCCAGTAATTAATGCTTGGCTATTGTATGGACCAGTATTGCCACCAGTTACCACTTGAACAACATAAGTAATTGTATCAACAGCATTTGGCAACATTAAGCTAGTAGCTTTATTAACCAAATTAGAATCTAATAAGCCAAAACCGTTATTCAAAACTAATTTTGAACCTACACCTAGAGCGGGTCTCTGAATAAAAGTAAATGTAACTGGGCTTTTAAAGGTATTAGCTAAATTGGTGGCTAAATTGATATTTTTAAGCGTATCGCTACAGAAGTTTTTAGCGATTAAACGATATCTAACGTTGTAAACTCCTGAACTTACAATTGAAGTATCAGCTACAGACATCGCTAAACCAATTTTACAATCCAATAAAGTCTTACCTAATGTTACAGAGGTTGCTGTTCCGTCATTTGATGGGTCTAAATCTCTATTGGCATCAGGATTAACTCCAGTTGTTGAAATATCGGTATATGAAATATTATTTGTCCCAAGTCCAATACCAAGGGCTAAATTGTTAAATACAGAATCGGTAGCAGCAGTAACATTTACTCTGATTGTTAAGTTAATAATAGCGGTGTCAGCAGTAGCTAATGTACTTGTTGAAGCAATTAACAAATCAGTATTCAAACCTAAACCTGTGTAATTTGGATTGATTGTAAGACCAGCCTTGGTAGTCGTCACAATTGGATTTCCAACCAATACTGCTCCTTTTGAAATAAATACTGTATTCAAATCATCTTGCACTTTTAATTCTTTAATATTAAATGCACCCATGTTCACTACTCTGATTCGGTAAGGAACTGTCCAGATATTACCATCACGTCTCAAACCTGATGTTACAAGTTCTTTGGCTAAACCTATTCTAGTACTTGGTGGACCTAAAGGAACTCTTGTAATACTTGGAATTGCATTTACATCTGTTCCACTACTTGATTTTGCTGTAAGTACTTCATTGTTTGGTCGTTTACCAGTAATTAATGCTTGGCTATTGTATGGACCAGTATTTCCTTGAGTACTTATTTGTACAATATATGTAATTGTATCAATCGCATTTGGTAACATTATACTTGAAACAGTATTTACCAAATTAGAATCTAATAAGCCAAAACCATTATTCAAAACTAATTTTGAGCCTGTTCCTAGAGCTGGTCTCTGAATAAAAGTTAATGCAACTGGGCTTTTGAAAGTACTAGCTAAATTGGTAGTTAAGCTGATATTTTTAAGCGTATCGCTACAGAAGTTTTTGGCGATTAAACGATAAACAACGTTATAAACTCCTGGTCTTACGATAGAAGTATCAGCTACCGACATGGCTAAACCAATTTTACACTCTACACCAGTGTTTTCTCCATTAATTGTAACAGAAGAGTTATTATTTGTAAGATTACTATCTCTAAATGATGTAACAGAAGCTGGGTTTACAACAGTTGTTGTTACTTTCATTTTGGCTACATAAGCAAATGTTTTTACTTGTCCTCTTTCAAGTGAATCAAGATTAATCAAAATTTGTCCGCCTGAAATTGTCAATCCTGTTGAGCTAGAAACAAAGGTTAAACCAGCTGGAAGTGGATTGGTAATCACTAAATTTCTTGCAGTGTTTGGTCCATTATTGGTCACAGAAATCAAGAAATTAATGTTCTCATCCAATTTTGCGGTAGTTCTATCTGCTTCAATTTTAATCGCAACATCAGCTTCAAGACTAGTACTTCCATTATCCACAATAATTCTTGCACCAGCAGAGAAACAACCATCAGCCGATTGATAGAAGGCAAAATAAGTACCTACACTAACATTTGTTGGTGTTAATACAACATTTGATATTGGTGAATTTGTAGTTCTAAATACTAAAATTGTACCTGTTGGTGTACTACTTGTAACCAATTGAGTCAAGTTGGCAGTAGTACCCGTTGCAATACTTGCATTAATAACTACTGGTGCAGCAATTGTTGAAGTAGTATTCACCACAAATGATAATCCATTTGACGTTGGAGAAACACACACTCCTCTTTCACAAGTAGCCGTAAATGCCACATTGGCACTTGGTAAAATAACTTTATTACTTCCAGTTGAACCATCCGACCATCTAATTGTTCCAACACAACCCGTAGCATTTAACGTAATGGCTTGTCCTAAACAGACAGTTGTTTTATCAGAAGTAATCACTGGTGCTGTAAGATTACACAATTCTGACGCTACAATTGTTACTGAACTTCTATCATCTTCGGTATTACTCGTACCATTAGCAGGAGTTGAATCTGGATCTGGCTGGTCTGATTTCGTTACTTCAGCTGCACTGGTAATTGTTCCTGTAGAAACAACTCTTGCTCGATAAGTAAATACTTGTGAAGAACCAACTGGAATACTAGCAATCGTTCCAGTGATAACCCCAGAAGTATGTGTCGTATTGGTACTTGATATAAATGTTACTCCTGTTGGAATAATATCTTTGATTTCAACATTCGTCGCAACGTTCGGTCCAGCATTACTTACCGTTAAAGTATAAGTAAGCGTATCTCCAACAGTTGGAGTAAGGTTTGAAACCGATTTTACCAAACTTAAATCTGCATTTTCACCAATAATTGTTACTGAGCCATTATTGTTTGTTAGATTGCTATCTTTAAATGAAGTAACCGAAGCTGGATTCACAACACTTGTTCTTACATTCATTTTAGCAACATAAGCGAATGTTCTGACTTGTCCTCTTTCAAGTGAATCAAGATTTATCACGAATCGTCCACCCGAAATCGTTAATCCACTTGAACTAGAAACAAATGTTAAACCAGCTGGAAGCGGATTGGTAATCACAATATTTCTCGCAACATCTGGTCCATTGTTAGTCACAGAAATCAAGAAATTAATATTCTCGTCCAATTTAGCAGTAGTTCTATCTGCATCAATTTGAAGTGCAACATCTGCATTCTGTGCGTTGCTTCCATCATAAACAATGATTCGTACTCCTGCTGAGTAACAACCTTCAACAGATTGATAGAAGGCAAAATAAGTACCTGCACCAACAGTAGTTGGGGTTAAAACAGCAGTCGATAATGGTGAATTCGTAGCTCTAAATACTAAACTAGTACCCGTTGGAGTGCTACTGGTAACGAGTTGAGTCAAATTAGCACTTGCTCCTGCGGCAAGGATTGTATTAATCGTTACTGGTGCATTAATCGTCGGAGTAGTATTTACGACTAATGATAATCCATTAGAATTTGGAGAAATACAAGCTGAACTTTCACAAGTAGCTGTAAATGTTACATTAGCACTTGGTAAAATAGTTTTAGGATTTCCCGTTGTACCATCCGACCATCTTACTGTTCCGCTACAACCTGTAGCCGTTAAAGTAATACTTTGTCCTAAACAAACAGTTGTTTTGTCTGAAGTAATTACTGGTGCTGTAGTTCTTGTAACAGTAATTGTTCTGCTCAATGATGCCGCACTTGTACATTGTCCGATACTACAAGTTGCAGTATAAGAAGTTGTAGTCGTTGGCGATACTGATACAATTGTACCTCGCTGACCATCCGACCAGTTAACCGTACCAGCACAACCTGTAGCTGTAAGTTGTACAGCACTACCCAAACAAATAGTTGAAGTAGCAGAAGTAATCACAGGAATAGCAGGATTTTCAACGGTAACAACTACTTGTTGTGACCTTACCGAAGTACAGAATGCTGTACTACAAGTTACTGCGTAAGAAGTTGAACGAGTTGGCGTAATCGTAAGGTTTGCACCAGTAGCCGTTCTATCATCAAAATACCAAGTAACAATACCTGTACAACCACTTGCTGATAAAGTAGTAGAAGCACCCGGGCAAATCGTTAAACCCGTTGTATTAATCGTTGGTGCTGGAATCGGTACTACTCTAATAATCCTAGCACTTGAAGCATTACTGATACAACCATTTACAGTACAAGTAGCGGTATAACTTGTTTCTACTAATGGTGTCACTAAGATAGAAGTTGTTGTTTGACCAGTATTCCATCTTACCGAACCATTACAATTTAAAGCTGTTAAGGTTACAGATTCTGAAGGACAAATTTCTGTTTTCTCTGCTAAAATTTCTGGAGCATTTGGTTTTTGAGTAACAATGATACTGATTGAAGCCAAAACACTTTCGCAACCAGAAGCTTTACATTTTGCTGTAAATGTTTGCGAAGCAGAAGGTGTTACTGTTAAAGTATTTCCTGTTGGTAAACCTGCTACTTGCCATTCAACTACTCCACTACAACCCGTTGCTGTTAGTACAGAAGATTCTCCCACACAAATTGACCCTTGAGATGAAGTTAAACTAGGAGCAGCAATATTCGTAACTGTAATGCTGATAACATTTGAAGAAGGACTTTGACAAGTTGTCGTCTGACAAGATGCCGTGTAAGTTCTTGTACTTGTTGGACTCACTGTGATTGATGACACATTCGTCTGACCAGAACTCCATACTATCGTTGAACCAGTACAGCCCGTTGCGGTTAAAGTAGTTTGTCCATTCAAACAAATTGTGCTATTTGTTACCGTAATTACTGGTGCAACCAGATTACACAATTCAGTCGCTATAATTGTTATTGAACTTCTATCATCTTCGGTATTACTCGTACCATTGGCAGGAGTTGAATCTGGATCTGGCTGGTCTGATTTAGTCACTTCGGCTGCACTGGTAATTGTTCCTGTAGAAACGACTCTTGCTCGATAAGTAAATACTTGTGAAGAACCAACTGGAATACTAGCAATCGTTCCTGTGATAACACCAGAAGTGTGTGTCGTATTGGTACTTGATATAAATGTTAATCCTGTTGGAATAATATCTTTGATTTCAACATTGGTCGCTACGTTTGGTCCAGCATTATTTACAGTTAAAGTATAAGTAAGCGTATCTCCAACATTTGGAGTAAGATTTGAAACCGACTTTACCAAACTTAAATCTGCACGCTGAGTTACCGTTACAGTAGCTGTTGAAGTATTGTTAGCTAATGAATTAGGGTCATCTTCAGTACCAGTAATTGTTGCAGTATTGGCAATAGAACCTGTTCTAGTTAATCTTACATTAATTAAAAGTATTTTATTTGAACCTTCTGATAAACTTCCCACATTCCAAACACCTGTTGTACTATTATATTGCCCTGTAGGAATAGCACTTACAAAAGTGGCTCCTTGTGGTAATAAATCTGTAACTGTTACATTGTTAGAATTTAATGTGCCAATATTTCTAGCATCAATTGTATAGGCAATCTCTTGCCCTAATAAATAAGAAGGCGATGTTGAAGCATCTGGCGAAGTAATAACAGTTTTTACAACAGCTAAATCAGTAAAACATTTTTTTACTTTGAATGAAATTGAAGTACGGTCGCTCACACAACCTTCTGGACTTGTCGCTTCAGCAAAATATGTAAAAGTACCTTCAGTAGTTGGGCTTACAGCAAAACCTAAATCAGAACCAATACCGATTGCTGTTGTACTTGTTGCCGAAGTGTACCACTGAATAGTATTGCCTACACTCACTGCAAATAATTTTGTTGAACTTCCTAAGCAAATAAGCGTGTCACTCTTCAAATTGAAAGGTGCTACTGGCTTTGCTTTAATTGTTAATATCGTATTAGCAACAGCAGCATTACAAACTGAAACTGCTCCGTCTGGGTCATTCGATGTAAATGTTAAAACAATTGAACCGTCTGTCATATCAGCCGCAGAAAGCGTATATTTTGCTGTTAAGCTATTGGCATTATCAAAAGTTCCAGTTCCATCTGTCGTCCATACACCGCTTGTTGCACCACCACTCAAAATCGCATTTAATTGTACAGGACTTGTAATACCTCCGCAAATTGGTAAAAGTGCCGTTAAACTAACTACAGGAGGATTAGTACATTGACATGAATTAATATTCACAGCAACCGTTGCACCATCGCTATAACAACCATTGCTTGATTTTTCGAATAGGAAATAAGTTCCTGCAACTACAGCAGTAGGATTTGAAATAACTGGCGAAGAAGTTGAATTAGCAGTATGCCATTCAAAAGTTCCACCTGCCGAAACAGTACTTGTAATGGCATCAGCCAAATTCACAGTAGTAGCATTAATAGCACAATTATTGGCAATGCTTGCAATTACTGATGGCGTTGTAGGTTTCGGAGTAACTGCTATTTCAACAGAAGCTTTTTCACTTGGACAAGCACTACCCGTTGTACTAACAACACTTAAAAAATAAGTAGTAGTTTGCGTTGGCGATACTGTTATTGAAGAAGTAGTAGCAAATGGAGTGGTAGCAGTTGCAGAAGTAAACCATTGGAAAATTGGATTTGTAACACCAGGAGTTCCTATTGTTACTGTTCCACCCGAACAAACAGTTGTTCCTAATATAAATGGAGCAGCTAAAGTAGTTTTCACTGTAAAACCAATGCCTACAGCATCTAATTGCGCACATTTTCCACTTGTATTAATAGTCGTTATTAAATCACTTGCTTTAGTAACCCCAAAAATTACGGATGATAAATTCAAGAAATTGCCATTCGCCGAATTAGCATCATATACTAAAGTAAATATTTTATAATCATCAGGAAGTCCAACAGTAAATGAAGGCGTACTGCTAATTTGTTGAATTGTATTAGTAGTCCCTTTTGTTAAAATATAACTTACAGAATAATTAGCAGGTACTGTTGGCGACACGCCCGTTGTTGCAGTAAGAACAACCGTTCCTCCTGCCGCTGGCAAACACAAACTTGTATTAGTTGCAGTTAAAGTTCCAGTTCCAATAATACAGTCTGAAACCAAACCAGCACCAATTGTTAGATTATCTCTACCAACATCACCAGTAGGTTTCGTTACATCAATTGCAATATTGTTTGTAAAACCACCTGTTCCTGCATCAGAATCATTATTAACATTACTTCCAGGGGCATTAGGTGTTACAAATGTTCTTCCAGATGGTAAAATAAATTTCACTTTGTAAGAACCAGACATCAGGTTACTGAATAAGTAAGCACCACCATTTGCTGTTGTATCCGTTGCTAAAAGTGTATTATCAGTAGCATCATACAATTCAACTGTGATACCGTCGAAACCTGCTTCGCCTGTATTTCTAATTCCATTTCCATCAACATCATTCCAAACGATACTTCCAATCGAACCAAACCCACCCGGTGTAAATTTAATAGCACAACATCCATTTACTGGACAGCGTCCGTTACTTGCTGTAAAAGCAAATTCTGTATAATCTGTGATTGCTGTTATGCTGATGTTTCCATCTGGCAAAAGCGTTACACCTGAAGTAGTACTGGTTACAACTGTTGGAGTACCAGAAACACCTACTTTTTTAGTCCAAACGATATTTGTGAAACCTGTTGGCAGATTCGTTGTATATTCATCTCCCTCATAAAAATACTCTTCGATTGAAAAACAAGTAGCATCTTGATCATCCTCTAAAATCAAATGATTATTTGGCGTAGAATCGGTGTCTTGTTCAGTCTCTTTCGTAATTTCTGCAGTATTGTACCAAAAACCTCTTTGAGTAACAGTTGCTACGATGGTCATCGTAAGTTCTACTGTATTTCCTGGTACTTCGCCAACATTCCAAATTACACTCGTAATGCCCGATGTTGTACTGGTTGTAGCAGAACCAACACCATTTACATTCAATGATTTGAACGTAACACCTTGTGGCAATACATCTGTCAATTCTACTCCTGTAGCTTTATCAGGATTGATATTTGTGATTTTTACGGTATAAGTAATATCCGTACCAACAGTTGGGCTTTGATTACTGACGCTAGTACTAACAGATAAATCTGGCAAAGCGGCAACAGTCTTGAATGATGAAACCAGTGTTAGAAATATTACTCCAACAAAAGCACGACAAACAACCATTGCATAACGGTTTTGTGCGCCTGTATTGCTAAATAATGATAACACAGCCCAAAACGATACTAAAAAGTTAGTAGCTATTTTTGGTGCACGATTTTGGGCAACTACTTCAAACGAGCAGTCACTAAACCAATTCAACAGTGTTGTTTTCATTAGTTTTTTGCTTTTATCAATCGAGTTGCTTTGGTAAAAATATTGATTCATTATTCGTACAGTTAGTAGATTGTCCATTTTTATATCCTGAAATACTCCTCCTGAATGTGTTTGATGAACAATTGAGTGTCTAATCAAATTGATTAAAATATATTTAAACTCGCTTCAATTTTTAGTTTTCTGATAAAAATCACTAAAAGAGCTTTCTGAGTTATTAAAAATTACGCATTAAATAAAAAACAATTAAAATATTGATTATCAACACATTAAATAAAAACAAAATACATTTACAGAAAAATCAGAGTAGTTTTTATCGTCAAAAGGTTGATTCACATGCAAAAAGCATCCAAAATTGTGCCAAAGAACGAAAAAGTATAAACTATTTTTAACACTAAAAATATCGACTTTAAACCCATAAATGGGCATTTATCAATTCGTTGAATATTTTTTTAACAAATTAGAATAAGCACGTTTTGCAAAAACAAAACAGGAAGTAAATCGTCGTTTTTATTTCCATAAAAATTCAAGTATTTTCAGAAAGTATTAAAGGATTTACCATTTATAGCGAGCGATGAAGAAAAAATAAAAATATTTTTCTGATAGAAGCAATACGGAGAAAACAATCGGTGTATTCTGATACAGATGAGGACAGAACAACTACTACATACATTAAAACAGTGCCGAAAGAATGACCGTAACGCACAGCGTGAGCTCTATGAAAGCTTTTACAGGTATGGGCTATCGGTTTGTGTACGCTATGTGGCTGATATTGATACGTCTAGAGAATTGTTAAATGATGGTTTCATGAAAGTGTTTAGTAATATAGATCAATACAAGCCTGATTATCCCTTTGTCAACTGGTTCAAAAGGATTTTAGTGAATACTTGTATTAATCATCTTCGGAAATCACATCAAGAAATTCCTACTGCTGAATTAGTGGAAGCATCGGAAATGGGCATGGAAATGGATTTGTTTGGAAAGTTTTCGGTTGAAGAAATTGCTATCCTCATTCAGCAATTACCCCCTGCTTACAGAACGGTTTTCAATCTACACGTCATTGAAGGTTATGAACATAAAGAAATTGCTGAAATGTTGAATATTTCTATTGGCACTTCGCTTTCTAACCTTCATAAAGCCCGAAAAAAATTACAAGAATTGATTTTAACTAATAATTTTTAAATAAGCTCAACGATTATCTCTTAAATAGTGATTAGTAAATAGCAATTGGCGATTAGTATTTCAAATATCTAATTGTCAGACATTTATAAAAACTAAAACGATAATCATTTTTAGTTAATAAAGCACTAAAATCATGGATGAACAAGATTTTGACCGACTGTTTGGTTCGCAGCTCCCCAATTTTGCGGGAAGTGACTGGCGAGAAATGGAAGGGCGTTTGGAAAGACGAGATTTAAAACGAAAAATAACCAGATTAATGTGGGCTATCCCCTCAATAGCAACTATTATGTTTGGTGTTTCTGCGGTATTGTATCATTATTTGAATCAGACTCAGCAAAAACTAGCAGCATTAGAGAATCGTTTGGTAGAAGTTCATGCTAAATATTCAAGCAAACCCGATACCATTTTTCAAAAAACAGTGGTGTACGATACCATTTACCAAAAAGTATTCGTCACTAAAACAATAATACAAGAACCCAATACTGCTGAAAAATTTACCAATAACCAAAACAAAGCTTACTTCGAAAAATATGATAATAAAACTACTGAAGAACAATCTTTAATGGAAAGAGAAAAGTATATGGGACTTAATAAATTGAATTTTAAAAGCTCAATTTTATATACTTCATCATTCGATAAAAAAAATATGATTGAATCTTTTAAATCAGTGGAAATTGAAGAAGATTCCTTTATTACAGAAAATCGTTTTTCGTTGATACCAAAATCTGTTTCAATTGGGGCTTTGGCTGGTGTTCAAAAACCAATTGGATATTTTTTAGAACGTGGCGGTGGCTCACAACTTGGTTTTAGAACTGTATTGGGCTATCACAACAGTAAAGGTTTAGAACGTTGGGGTATTGTAATTGACGCTCAAAAAACAAATCTTTTCTTTGAAAATCATAAAGCGGAAGGTTTTGGTCCTTTTGATGGTGGTTTTGGAGGCATGGGAAACCCAGGTGGTGGGAAAAAACCTTTAAAAAAAGTAGATGTACCTGAATTCTGTGCTTATCAAGTCAGCTTGGGCTTGCGTTATAATTTATTATTTAATCAAAACTTCAAACCATATTTTGGAGTAAACTGGAGTGTGCAAATACCTAATCAATATAATATCAATTACTATTATGAAGACCCAACAAATAACCAAAGTACCTCTAACAAACAAGCTGCAATTGCTAATTTGTTAGGGGGAAATGTTGGGGCGACATATCAATTTTCAAAACATTTATTAGCCAATGCCGAAATATATTATCAGACCCAAGCTTTAAAAAATCCAAATCCATTAGATGCTCCAGCTACTTTAGGTGCTAGGCTTGGGCTTTTTTATCGATTCGGGAATTGAAGTAAATTTTAATTTTTAAATATAATCCTTATTTGATTTCAGGTTTTTCGAAAAATGCCTGATGGTAAATTTTTGTCCAAAAATACCTAACCACTATTGTTTAATAGTACAAAAAATGAAAAACAATCAACTTAAAGTAGCAATTCTATTGTGTGTTTTTAGCTTAGCTTTCAAAGTAAATGCACAGAATACCAATCAAAGTGAACCCGTTTTTGGAACGCTTGTCGTGAAAAAAACGACAAGTGATTCTACCAAAAAACCATTTAATTTATTAAAACCTGCTTTTTTAAGGCTTGGTTTAATTGGCGGAAGTATGATTTCATTCGATGGAGGCAGAAATTCAAATGGAGGAATGTTGGGTTTGAGAGTTGAGTATGGCATTTCAAATCGTTTTTCTGTTGTTGGGCAATTTCAAAATAACAGAAGTAGAAGCGATGATTTTCCAGATGCTCAGGCATCATTAGGATTGAATTGGATGCCATTCAAGAGTAAACGTTTACAACCTTACGTTGGGCTTGGCATCGGAATTGGTGGAGACAGATTGGATAGAAATGATTTTCGCTATGCAGGAAGAAGATTTGATTATAATAATCTGAACGAAAGAAGACATGCTGAAGGTTTCGGTTTAGTGAAAACTGGTTTAAACTATGTATTAGCAAAACGACTTATCGGAACAATAGAAGCAAACTATCAAATGCCATTTCAAAACAAAGATTCAAATGGAAATGCCAATATCGCTTTAGGTTTATCGTATCAATTCGGAAGAAAAAAGATATAAAAATAGCAACACAAATTTGGTTTTATATAAACGGTTGGAGCCATTGCTCCGACTGTTTCTTGAAGAATTTGTGACAATTTCAATCAAAAAGAGATTTACAAACTGCTCAACTCAGTAAGTAAAATTAATTCTTGCAATAGAAAACTCAACCCATAAAAATCATATTTCATGAACACATCGGTCTTGGAAACAATCCAGTTTTTTTTAACAAAAACATTCTATGTGAAACCACAGCATGTGAAACCTTACACTAGAATTCATGAAGATTTAAGACTCAATCAAATGGAGTTTTTAGAAATGGTTGTGACTGTTGAAAATACGTATCAGATACAATTGGCCGATAATGAATTAGGACGTTGCAAGAAAATTAACGACCTCGCTCTGATGACTGAGCGAGCTTTAGGAAGAATATGAGAGGTTTTTTTCATAGATGTAGAGTTTAAGTGAATTGGAAACGCCATAAAAAGAACTTATGGCGTTTTTTGTTGCCCAAGAGTAAAGTAACCACTAAAACAAAAAACCCCATAACTAGCAATAGTCATGAGGTTAATTGAGTATGTTAGTGTACATAGGATTGTTTTACAAAGATGGTTACTTTCTACGAGAATTAAAATACGTATTTATACCTATTTTGAAGAAAAACAAACTTTAACGACGCAAAAAAGCGTTTATAGAATATTTGAAAATATTCATTTGTACTGCTTCAAACACTTTATTACGTTGAAATATACAAGAAATAGTAATTTTAGCTACTTCTTTAAGTCCTTCTTCTGCCAATTTGACATTTCTACTCATCTTGGAACTGTATTTGCAAATCTAGCTTCCATAAAAGTTTGAAATGTTTTAAGCTAAAAAATGACAAAATGACTATGCAAGAAAAAGGTAATATCTCGATTCATACCGAGAACATTTTCCCGATTATTAAAAAATTCCTTTATTCAGACCACGAAATTTTCCTTCGTGAATTAGTTTCAAATGCCGTTGATGCTTCACAAAAAATTAAAAGATTAGCCGCAATTGGTGAATATTCAGGTGAGTTAGGAGCATTGAAAGTGACAGTTTCTTTTGACAAAGAAGCAAAAACTATCACAATTTCAGATGCTGGTTTAGGGATGACCGCCGATGAAATTAAAAAATACATTAATCAAATTGCTTTTTCAGGTGCTACCGAATTCGTAGAAAAATACAAAGATAAAGGTGACGAAAAAGCCATTATCGGACACTTCGGTTTAGGTTTTTATTCTGCTTTCATGGTAGCTGAAAGAGTTGATATTATTTCAAAATCATATCAAGAAGGTGCAGAAGCTGTAAAATGGACTTGCGATGGTTCAACAGAATTTGAAATTTCAGAGGCTGCTCGTGATGCTCGTGGTACTGATATTATTTTACACGTTGCCGAGGATTCTTTAGAGTTTTTAGAAGAATTCAAATTGAAACAAATTCTTGATAAGTATTGTAAATTCTTACCGATTGAGATTGAATTTCAAGAAAAAATTATCAATAATCCAACACCAATTTGGGCAAAATCTCCTTCTGAATTAACAGACGAAGATTACCTCAAATTCTACGAAGAGCTTTATCCATTCTCGGAAAAACCATTGTTTTGGATTCACTTGAATGTTGATTATCCTTTCAACTTGACGGGTATTTTGTATTTCCCGAAAGTGAAAAACGAATTACAATTACAACGTGAAAAAATTCAATTATACAGTCGCCAAGTATTTATTACTGATGAAGTAAAAGACGTTGTTCCAGAATTTTTGATGTTGTTGCACGGTGTAATCGACTCGCCAGATATTCCTTTGAACGTTTCTCGTAGCTTCTTGCAAGCTGATAGTAATGTAAAGAAAATCAATTCTTACATCACTAAAAAAGTAGCAGATAAATTGGCAGAATTATTCAAAGCTGACCGTGCTGGTTTTGAACAGAAATTTGATAATATCGGTCTTTTCGTGAAATACGGAATGATTTCAGATGAAAAATTCTATGAGCGTGCTAAAGATTACTGTTTAGTTCAAAACGTTGATGGTAAGCACTTTACTTTGAATGAATACGCTGAATTTGCACAAGAAAATCAGAAAGATAAAAACGACGATGTAATTTACTTGTACACTAGCGATGTAAATGCACAAGATACTTTTATCCAATCTGCCAAAAAACGTGGATACGATGTGTTGAAATTGGATTCGGTGTTAGATAGCCACTTTATCAATCAGTTAGAAACGAAATTGGTAAAAACTAGCTTGAAGCGTGTTGATGCTGATACCATCGAAAAATTGATTGACAAAGGTATTTCTGTTGATGTTGTACTTTCTGAAACTGAAAAAGAAACAGTGAAAAAGGTTTTTGAAGAAGTAATCAACGACACAACAAAAGTAGTTGCTTTGGAAGCAATGCCAGTTGATGAATTGCCTGCTGTGATTACTCAAAACGAATTCATGCGTAGAATGAGCGATATGTCTCGTGCTGGCGGTGGCGGAATGGGAATGTTCGGTGCGATGCCAAATAATTATATCGTTTCGGTAAATGCCAACCATGCTTCGGTTGCTAAAATTCTTCAAACTACTGATGCCGAAGAGCAGAAAAAATTAGCAAAACAAGTATATGATTTGGCTTTATTGTCGCAAAATATGCTTACTGGTGCTGATTTAACTGCCTTTATTCAAAGAACGGCTTTAGCATTATAAGAATACAACTCAATAAAAAAACGCTGTTAGGTTTTACTTAGCAGCGTTTTTTATGAATTTTTATTTAAAATCTACTCCTTATTTTTAAACATTTTATTGCCTTTTACAACCATTCCGATGGAAGCGATTCCCACCAAAGTAATTGAATTTAAAGGCATTAAAATTGCCGCAACAATTGGTGAAAGTGTACCTTGAACAGCGAAAGTCAAACCAATACAATTGTACATCAACGAAAACACATAACTAAAACGAATCAGTTTTAAAGCAAACTTGCTATACTTCAAATACGAAGGCAGTTCTTTTAAATGTTCTGCCGCAATAATTCCATCACTCATTGGCGTAAAATTCAAAGCGTCATCAGTTACAGCAATGCCAATTTCTGCTTGTTTCAAAGCCCCTGCATCGTTCAAACCATCGCCAATCATAATTACTTTCTTGCCTTCTGCTTGAAGTTTTTTGATAAATGAAAGCTTTTCTTGTGGCGTACAGTCAAAATGCAAGTACTCTTTATTTTTAAACCAACTTTCAAGATGCACTCTTTCGCTTTGATTATCGCCAGAAAGTAAGTACGTATCGTATTTTTTCCCTAAATCTTTAATCGTACTTTCTATATCTTTTCGGTAATGATTTGGCAAAGTAAAATAGCCTAAATATTCATCATCAATTGATAAATGGGCAACTGAAGCTGAAAAAGCTTTAGATTCAGCTTTCAATGAAGGATTGACAAAAGTACTTGAACCTAACTTCACAAAATGACCATGATATTTCCCTTCAATACCTTTTCCAGTTGTTTCGTGGAAATCTTCAATGGCTAAAAAGTGCTTTTCTCCTGAAATTGCTTTGATTTTCTGAGAAATCGGGTGTGAAGAATTATGTGCTAAAGAAACGACTAACATTTCTTCAAAAACAGAAAGCGGACGTTTTCCTTGAAAATGTGGCTTCGCTCCTTCTGATGTTGTAATTGTACCTGTTTTATCAAAAACGATGGTATCGCAATTTGCCATTGTCTCAATTACATCGCCATTTTTTAAGTAGAAATGTTGTTTGCCAAGTATTCTCAAACCATTTCCAAGTGCAAAAGGATAACTCAATGACAAAGTACAAGGACAAGCAATAATCAAAATCGCAGAAAAAGCATTTAACATTTTACTAACATCAGTAAAATACCAATAAATTGCTACCGAAAATGCTAAAGTCAACACACCAAAAGTAAAGTACTTTCCTACCAAATTAGAAAAAGATTTAATCCTGCTCTCCTGCTCTTTTTGAAAAGTATCGTTGTTCCAAAGTTGGGTTAAATAACTTTGAGAAACATCTTTCAAAACTTCCATTTCAATACTTGCTCCAACTTGTCGCCCGCCAGCAAATAGGAAATCGCCCAATTGTTTTCTTTCCAAAGCGGCTTCGCCCGTTACAAAACTGTAGTCAATATTGGCTTCTCCTTTGTATAAAAGTGAATCCGCAGGAATCAATTCTCCGTTTCTAATCAGAATTTTATCGCCTTTTTTCAAAGCACTTACCGAAACGGATTCATGTTCACCAAAAACTAATCGAGTAACGGCTAATGGAAAATATGATTTATAATCTCGTTCAAAAGAAAGAAAATGATACGTTTTTTGCTGAAACCATTTCCCGATTAATAAAAAGAAAATCAGCCCAGTAACAGAATCAAAATAACCCGCACCATGATTAAAAATCACTTCATAAATCCCTCTGAAAAATGCTACAAGAATACTTAGCAGAATCGGAAAATCAATATTGACAATTCCTTTTCTTAGGCTTTTATAAACAGATTCAAAGTATCCAGATGCTGAATAAAATACTACGGGAGTGGCTAAAACAATATTCAAATAACCAAAGAGTAATTTATAAGTATCATCTTGCAAACCCAAGTATTCAGGAAAACTGAAAAGCATGATATTACCCGCACAAAAACCCGCTAAACCCAATTGCGTCAATAATTTTCTGTCATTTGGTTTCTTTTTTTCTTTTACAACATCGTTCAACGACATCAAAGGTTCGTAGCCAACTGCACTTAGCAATTCAGCTAGTTGTCGGAAAGAAATGCCTTTATCAGCAATATTGTGTCGGAAAGTAACTGCCACTTGTTTCTTTAAAAAATCTACTTGCGAACGTTCAATTCCCTCGTGTAAACGATATAAATTTTCAAGCAAATACAAACAAGAACTACAATGTATGGTAGGAATATAAAAAGTAACCTTCGAAATACTTTCGTTCTGAAAATCCAACAACGTTTTAGCAATTTCTGGATTATCTAAAAACTCAAACCGTGAAATTTGTGGAGTATTACCAGATTTCTCTTCGATTTGGTAATAATTACAAAGATTATTTTGGTCTAGAATTTCATACACCGTTTTGCATCCATCACAACAAAAATACTTTTCTTCAAGATGAATATGTTCGTCGGGGCATTCGTTTCCGCAATGAAAACAGAGTTGCGCAGTATCAGTAGCAATCATGAGAATAGCGTTTATTTTATGAGCGAAAAGACTGAGGCTCAATATCAAAAGCTCTATTTATTTTTTTGATTCATCAAAGTTCTGCTTTAGCGATTAACCAAAGTATGAGTAAAGCAATTGTTAAAACTGATAAAAGTCATTTACAAAGGTGTGATTAAGACGCAATTTCGGGGATATTAATCCCGAAAAAATGATGAATCCTAGTTGTAATACATGCGAATTCAAGAATTCGTCTCTCTTTAAAAATTGTTCTTCTGATGAATTAAATCATCTAAACGATAGCAAATGTTTTAATGTCTATAAAAAAGGACAAGTAATTTTTCATGAAGGAAACCGTCCTTTAGGGCTTTTTTGTGTCTATAGTGGAAAAGTAAAAGTAAGTCGTTTGGGTTCAGACGGAAAAGAACAAGTAATTAGATTAGTAAAAAAAGGTGATACTTTGGGCTATCGTTCTTTGATTGAAAATTCAAAATATAGTGCGTCGGCCATTGCTTTGGATGATACAGAAGCGTGTTTTATTTCTGCTTCTGAATTTAACCATCTTATCGACAGCAATGTAAAAGTAGCCAGCGATTTGATGCGAATGCTTGCCAAAGTATTGGGCGATACGCAAGACAAATTGGTTCACTTAGCGATGAAGCCAGTAAGAGAACGTTTGGCAGAAGCTTTACTGCTATTAAAAAGCACTTACGACGATAAAAAATCAGAGCATTTTTCCATTTCAATTTCCAGAGAAGACCTTTCGTCCATTGTTGGCACAGCCAAAGAGACCGTCATTCGTTTTCTTTCTGAATTCAAAGAAGAAGGCATTGTAAGTACTCGTGGCAGTGAAATTACTATCCTTCGAGCAGACAAATTATTGCAGATAAGTAGCTTATACGATTAGACTTTAAAGCCTATCATTAAATAAGTCTCACCATTTTTGTTAGTTTAAACGGGCTTATTTTATCAGTAAAAGCATTGATAAAAATCATTTCAGTGGAATAGGCAAAGCACTAACTTGTCGTCAGATTAATAAAAATCAACATGAACGAAGCAGAAAAAGTTATATTGTCTAGCGGTATTCAACTAAGTTTTAAACAAGGTGATTATCTGTACCGAAAAGGACAACACCCAGATTACGTTTTTTATATTAAAGATGGTAGCGTAGAATTGAAAGATGGTTTGCAGAAAACAGTCGTCTTGAAAAACAAAAAGTATTTTTTAGGTTTAGAAGAAATGCTTTTAGAAAAAGACCATCTCTATAGCGTAAAAGTCTTAGAGCATTCTATCTTTCTTATTTTCGAAAAATCATTGATAGATGCCTTGATTTATGAACACACCGATATCAGAAGGTATTTTATGATGAGCATCTGTAATCAATTAGAAGAAAGCAACACGGTTTTTGAATAAAAAACATAGCTGATTAATATCATTTTTTATTGAGAGTACAGTCATAATTTTCTAGTCATAAATCAAGGAACTTTCGGACATAATTTAAATTTCAATTTTATGAAAACGATCCTTTTCCCTACTGATTTTAGTGATAATGCAAAACATGCTGCACAATATGCAGGAATGTTGGCAAGGTTATTTAATGCAAAAATAGTTTTATTAAATGTATATAGTATTCCTACCATTTCTGAATACCAATTACCGTCTGAAATTGAAGATTTTATCGTTAGAAACAGAAAAGAGGCGGAACTAAACCTTCAGCATTTTACAGTACATTTTATTGAAAAAACAGGTTTAGCTTCAGAAAGAATCACGCAGAGAGTTGAGTATGGATTAGCTACGGATAAAATTATAACCATTGCCAATCAGATTAAAGCTGATTTGATTGTGATGGGAACCCAAGGTGCAAGTAATATTTTTGAACGCTGGTTGGGTACTCACACGCAAGAAGTAATGAAAAAAGCTAATTGCCCGGTATGGGTTGTACCAGCAGGTTCTCCGATAAATTACCCACAAAATTTATTATATGCTGCTGATTTTCAAGGTGACGAAATAGCTGCTATTGAAAAGCTTTTGACTATCACGAAACCACTAGGAATAAAATGTAAAGTTGTACATGTACATGATTATTTTGAACCCAATATTGGACACGCCATTCAAGAAATGACAAATTTATTGGAGGATAAATTTGAAAAAGAAGATTTAGCAGTGAAGTGTATCAATCGTGCTGAAATTATAGAAGGTTTAGAAACTTACATCAAAAATCACCAGCCAGATGTAATCGTTTTAGCAACGCACGATAAGTCTTTATTAGATAAGTTTTTCAATGATAGTGTTACCAAACATTTTGTTCAAGAAGGGAAATTACCACTTTTAATTTTCAAAAAACAGTAAAAACCAAAAGCGCTATTCTATGATTCTTTCATAAAATAGCGCTTATTTTTTGTACTTCTTTATACTTCTTGTGTATTATTTTCTTTAATTCTTCCAGCCCACTTCTCTAATAATTTCACAAAAGCTTCTAGTTGAAATGGTTTTCCTAAATAATCATCCATACCAGCTTCATCACATTCTTCCTGACAATCGTTCATCATATTGGCAGTCATTGCTACAATAATTGGCTGTCTGATTTCAGTATTTTGTCTGATTTTCGTTGATGCTTCCAATCCGTCCATTACTGGCATTTGCAAATCCATCAAAACAATATCATAATGTTTTTTATTGAATGCTTCTACTGCCACAAGTCCGTTTTCTGCTAAATCGGCTTCATAACCCAATTTGCTCAATACTTTTAGCGTAAATTTTTGGTTCATCGGATTATCCTCTGCTACCAAAATAGATACGGGGAATCGTTCTGCAAAATCATTCGCTAATTTTTGAACGACAGGCGGGATATTTGTTTTATCTGTCAAAGCTTTATCTTCATTTATCATTAAACTTGTAAGTACATTTTTATACAAAATATGTTGCTTAACAGGCTTCGTTAGAACTGAACAAAATAAATCTGGATACCCTTTATGTTGATCATCTGCGATAGAACTCAGCAACATAATTGGCAATTTCTGCTGAATGGCTTTAATTTTCAAGGCTAATTGAATACCGTCCATTTCAGGCATTTGCATGTCTGTAATCACCATGCTTAACTCTTTCTCATTTTCTAAAATCGCTAATGCTTCATTTCCAGACGAAGCAATTAGCGGAACCATTTTCCATTGTTCTAATTGTGCCTTTAAAATACTTCTGTTGGTTGAATTATCATCAACAACAAGTACTTTTTTCGTTTGCAAAAATTCAGCTTTTGGCAAAATAGGATTTACAATTTCTGGAGCCAAACTTCTTGCTACTTGCATCGAGAAGGTAAAAGTAGTCCCTTGCCCAAACTCACTTTCCACACTTAGTTCTCCACCCATTAAATTAACAAGTTTTTCACTAATAACTAAACCCAATCCTGTACCGCCATATCGCCGAGTAGTAGATGAATCTACTTGTGAGAAAGCTTTAAATAACCTGTCAAGCTTATCGGCAGGAATACCAATACCAGTATCAATTACCTGAAAACCAATCTGTAATGGACTACCTACTTCATTTTTTATCATGAATACTCTGATGAAAATTTCTCCTTTTTCAGTAAATTTAATGGCATTACCAACTAAATTCAACAATACTTGTCTTAATCTTAAACTATCACCAACTACTTGAGCAGGAACATCAGCTTCAATCTGACACAACAAATCTAATTTTAAAGAAGCAGCTTTTACTGCAAACACGTCTAAAATTTCTTCAATACATACTCTCAGGTTAAAATCTTTAGCTTCTAACTCCATTTTACCCGATTCTATTTTAGAAAAGTCAAGGATGTCGTTGATAACCGTCAGCAAATCGTCACCACAAGCATGAATTGTTTTCGAATAATTACGTTGCTCTTCATCAAGTTGGGTTTCTTCCAACAATGATGCTACTCCAATAATTCCATTTAAAGGAGTACGAATTTCGTGGCTCATGGTTGCCAAGAAAATACTTTTTGCTTTGTTGGCTTGTTCAGCCTCTTTTCTAGCTTTTATTTCATCAGCAGTTGACTGCATCAATTGAGCTGTTCTTAATTTTACTTCTTTTTCAAGCTGTACTTTCTTAACATTTATTAAACCGATTCTATAACGATAAAAGGCAAATGCACCGCCAACAACAAGTAACCCAGCTAAAAACCTAAACCAGAGCGTCATCCAAAAAGGTGGCGTAATTATCAAATTGATAGCAATTCCTTCTTCATTCCAAAGTCCATCATTGTTAGATGCTTTTACTCTAAAAACATAATTACCTGGATCTAAATTAGTGTAGGTTGCTCCACGTTTATTGCCAATATAACTCCAGTCTTTATCAAATCCTTCTAATTTGTACGCATATTGGTTTTTTTCAGATAAAGTATAATTCAATGCCGCAAATTCAAATGAAAATACTGATTGTTTCATATCAAGAACAATCGTTTTAGTTTCGTTGATATGCACCGATAGTGGAGATTTATTCCCAATTTCTACCGCCTTGTTAAAAATATAAAAATTAGTAATATAAATCGGCGGAACGAATGGATTATCAATTACTTTACGGGGATCAAAAACATTAAAACCATTTTGCCCCCCAAAGTAAATTTTACCATCAGAAGTTTTTAAGTAAGAATGTGTCTTGAACTCATTTCCTTGTAAACCATCTGAAATATCATAATTTTTGAAAGTCTTATTTTGGAAATTAAATCTCGAGATTCCTTTATTGGTACTAATCCAAAAAAAGCCATCATTGTCTTTTACAACTCCATTAATGGCATCATTTGGAAGACCATCTTTCTCAGAAATTTTTGTGAAAGTATTTGTATTAGGGTCAAAAATATTTAATCCTCCCCCTGTACCAATCCATAATTTCCCTTTCTCAAATTCAGTAATCACATTCACCAAATTATTACACAAACTATTTGGTTGTCTAGGGTTGTGTTTATAATGAATAAATTGTTTCGTTTGGATGTCAAATTTATCTAAACCATTATCCGTACCAATCCAAATATTACCTTTTTGGTCTTCCCAAAGTGTACTAACCACATTATCACAAAGCGTAGAATTATCTTTAGGATTATTGATATAACGAGTAAACTTTTTGGTTTGTCTATCAAAATAATTTAATCCTCCACGCCAAGTACCAATCCAAAGATTTCCTTTTTTATCTTTAATAATGATATTTACACTTTTTGATGACAAAGTACTTGGGTCGTCATCAACAGGAACATGATGAGTAAACACACCTGTTTTAGTATTAAATAAGTCAACACCACCTCTGTGATAGCCCAACGCAAGTAGATTTTTTTCTACTTCTAATACAGTAATTATATAATCTGTACTTGGTGAATTTGGATTATTATTCTGGTGTTTGAAGGCCGTAAATTGATTGGTCTGTGGATTGAATTTATTAAGCCCACCACCATCTGTACCAATCCAAACGTTACCTTCGTAGTCTTTTTCTAAAGCCAAAACAATATTATTATTCAAACTATTCTGACCAATTTTATGCTTGAAGAGTGGAAATTTACTTCCTGATTTTGGCAAGTAGTTAACTCCTCCAGAGTATGTTCCTATCCAAATATTGCCAATATTATCTAAGTATAAACTATAGACAGAATTATTACTTAGGCTTGTATTATCATTTGAATCATTTACTATGGTTGTAAATGAATTATTTTTTCTATCGTAAACACTAATTCCTCCATTTTCAGTACCTATCCAAAGGTTTTTTTCTTCATCTTCCATGAAAGACAAAATATCATCCAATGCTAAACTGTTGGGATTCTTCGGGTTATGCTTGTAAGAAGTAAATGTATTATTTGTTGCATCAAACTTAGCAATACCTCCGCCTAACGTACCAACCCAAATGTTATTTTCAAAATCATTATAAACGGCTTTTATAAAACTTGAAGGAACACTTTTAGGATTTTTAGGGTCATTAAAATACTTTGTAAAACGCTTTGTTTCAGGATTGAACTTATTCAATCCATCTTGTGTGGCAATCCAAATTTCATGATTTTTATCTTCACAGATGTTAAAGATAAAATCGTTACTTAAGCTATTTTGATTATTGTCTTCATGTTTAAAAGTGATGTACTTTCCAGTGGTCACATTAAAAAGCATAAGTCCAAAATTAGTACCTAACCACAATCTCTTTTTACTATCTTGAAAAATGTCTCTAACAATTAATCTTTTATCAATTTTAATCGAATGTGTAAAAATTTCTCTCTTGCGGTCAAATTTATCTAACCCAATACCAGTTGCTACCCAGATATTTTTATCTACATCTTCTAAAACATCATATACGTGATTATCGCTTAATGTTTTGTTGTTATCGGCAGAATGTTTGTAAATCGTAAAGTTATAGGCATCAAACTTATTAAGCCCTTCTCCAGTAGCAAACCACATAAAACCTTTACTATCTTTCATGATAGCTCTTACATGGCTCTGCGAAAGTCCCTCAGTATTTGAAAGTCTTTTAAAATGCGGAGATTTATATGTTTGTGCAGAGATACTCAGCCCAAACAGTAAGATAAAAAGCTTCGATATGAAAACCCTTGATAATATCATATTTTAATTCTTAAGTAGTTAGTCAAACTTTTCTTTTCAGCATTAGTGAATGTTCTTAAATCATTTCAAAAGTCCATTCTCTACGAGTAAGAATCAGTATTATATCACCTATTACAATAATCGGGCTAAAAATACTGAGCTTGAAAAAAAATATGTCATTTTATCTCAAAGTCAATATTCATCAACAAAGAAATAAATCTTTTTTTTCACTTGACAACATCGGTGTTTCGTTGTTTGAAAGTAAGGTATAATTTGTACAAACGAATAAAATCCCACTATTCTGCAAAAAATAATGTTCCACTATTCAAGTTAAATTATTTTTTTGGAAAAATAACCATACTTGACTAATGAAACATTAATTTAATTTACTCTACCCGAAGATTTTGTTTCTGAAAACAAAAAGGCTGAACTTTGAGCTACCACGCATCAAACCAGCCTTTAAGGATGAAACAAATCATCAAAGACGAAATTATAAAATTGTTGG